>JAODAU010000379.1 GCA_025463615.1 Microbacteriaceae bacterium
GAGGCGCTCGTGCTGAGGGGCGAGGTGCCGGAATCCGAGTGGGTGCGCATGAGGGCGCCTTTCCAGTCGGGCCGGTTCCCCTTCCCTGTGAAGTACGGGTATCTCAACGTCGGCGTGGTCGAGCGAGGGCCGGCCGCGTTGGAGGGGCGGACGGTGTTCACGCTGTACCCGCACCAGTCCTCGTTCGTCGTGCCCGCCGACGCGGTCACCGTCATCCCGCATGACGTGCCGGCGCGTCGGGCCGTGCTCGCCGGAGCCGTGGAGACGGCGGTGAACGTGCTGTGGGACGCGCGGCCGCTGCTGGGGGACCGCGTCGTGGTCGTGGGCGCCGGCATGATCGGCTGCTCGATCGCGCGGCTCGCGCGGGGCATCCCGGGCACGGAGGTCACGCTCGTCGACGTCGACCCGGCCAAGCGCGCGGTCGCCGAGGCGCTCGGCGTGCGATTCTCCGAGCCCGCCGAGCTGGATGCCGACACCGTCATCGAGGCGAGCGGCACCCAGCAGGGCCTCGAGTTCGCCCTGCGCGCGGCCGCCACCGACGGCGAGGTCGTCGTGGCGAGCTGGTACGGCAGCGCGCCGATCCAGGTGCCGCTCGGCGCCGACTTCCACTCGCGGCGGCTCACGCTGCGGGCCAGCCAGGTGGGGGCGGTGGCGCAGTCGCGGCGGGGTCGCCGCTCGACCCGCGACCGGCTCGCGCTCGCCCTGCGGCTGCTGGCCGATCCGGCGTTCGACGCCCTGCTCACCGGCTCCTCGCCGTGGACCGACCTGCCCGCCGTGATGGCCGCGCTCGCCGACGGATCCGCCACCGACCTCTGCCGCACGATCGACTGGAGCGACCGATGACCTTCTCGGTGACCGTCCGCGACCACATGATGATCGCCCACAGCCTCACGGGCGCAGTCTTCGGCCCGGCCCAGGCGCTGCACGGCGCCACCTACGTGGTCGACGCCACCTTCCGGGCCGAGCGACTGGATGCCGACGGCATCGTGATCGACATCGGCCGCGCGTCCGCCGCGCTGCAGGCCATCACCGCGTCGCTGTCCTACCGCAACCTCGACGACGAGCCGAGCCTCGCCGGCGTGAACACGACCACCGAGCGGCTGTGCCAGGTCGTCGGCGACCGGCTCGCCGACGAGGCGCGCGCGGGCGGGTTCGCTCCGGCCGAGCTGACCGCGATCGTGGTCGCGCTGCACGAGTCGCACATCGCCTGGGCGTCGTACGAGGTGGAGCTGTGACCGGGCTGCTCTTCGTGGTGCCCGAGGGCATCGACGACCCGGCGCGCGTGAGCGGCGGCAACGTCTACGACCGGCAGGTGCGCGACGGGCTGGCCGGGCTCGGCTGGCACGTTCGGATGTCGCCGGTGACGGATGCCGCGGGTGTCGCCTCGGCCGTCGCTGCTCTCTCGGAAGGCGACCTCGTGCTCGTCGATGGGCTGGTCGCGGCCTGGTCGCCCGAGGCGCTCGAGGCGAGCCCGGCGACGGTGGTCGTGCTGGCGCACATGGTGGCCGCGGCGTTCCCCGGTGCGACGACCGACGGCGAGCGTCGCGCGCTCGCGGCGGCCTCGCGGGTCATCGCGACGAGCGAGTGGACGGCGGGAGAGCTCGTGCGGCTCGGGTTCACCGGCCACGACAGGATCACCGTGGCGGTGCCCGGGGCGCGCGAGGCGGGGGCGTCCACTCCGGTGATGGACGGGGAGCTGCTGTGCGTGGGCGTCGTCGCGCGGCACAAGGGTCAGGACATCCTGCTCGAGGCGCTCGCCGGCCTCGACGACCAGCGCTGGGCCTGCACGATCGCGGGCTCGGCGTCGACCGATCCATCGTTCGCTTCGGAGATCACGCGGGCGGCCGAACGCTTCGGCGGCCGGGCGCGGATGCCCGGCGTGCTCGATTCGGACGCGCTGGACGCGGCCTACGCCCGGGCCGCCGTGCTGGTCGCCCCCTCGCGCGTGGAGAGCTTCGGGATGTCGATCGCGGACGCGCGCAGTCGGGGGCTGCCGGTGATCGCGAGCCGGGTGGGCGGCATCCCGGAGGCCGTCGCCGGCGGCGGCGCGCTGCTCGTGCGGGAAGGTGACGCGGACGCGCTGGGCTTTGCCCTGCGGCGGTGGATGACCGAGCCGGCCCTGCGCGAACGGCTGCGGCGCGAGGCGGCGCGGGCACGGGCATCCGCCCCCCGCTGGACCGACACCGTCGCGCGAATTCACCGGGCACTGGTGACCGCATGAGCGCCCTTCCGGTCGTCTCCGCCGACTGGCTCGCGCTGCGCGCCGACGCCGACGCCCGATCCCGGTCACGCTCCCTCGCGGCGTATGCCGCGCACGGCATGAAGCTCGGCCCGGTGGTGGTCCACGACCTGGGCAGCGGCTCCGGCGCGATGATGCGGTGGCTCGCTCCGCTGCTGCCGGGACCGCAGGAGTGGGTGCTGCACGACGCGGACCCTGGCATCCTGGCGTCGCGCGATCCGCGGCCCGCGTTCGACGCGACGGGCCACGCCGTGCGCAGTCGCACCAGCGTCGAAGCGCTTGCCGAGCTGCCTGCCCACGCCTTCGCGGGCGCCTCGCTGGTCGTCGCGTCCGCGCTGCTGGACGTGCTCACCGACGACGAGGCGGGCGCGATCGTCGACGCCTGCGTCGCCGCGGGCGTGCCGGCGTTCTTCAGCCTCAGCGTGACCGGCCGGGTCTCGGTGGATCCGGCGCGCGCCACGGACACCGCCTTCGAGGCCGCCTTCAACGACCACCAGCGCCGCGACGCCGACGGCCGTCGCCTGCTGGGCCCGGATGCCGCGGCCACCGTCGCGCGCCTGTTCGGGGCCGCGGGCTGGAGCGTGCGCACCGAGCCGACACCGTGGATGCTCGGGCCCTGGGACGCCGCGCTCGTAGCCGAGTGGCTCGACGGCTGGCTCGGCGCCGCGATCGAGCAGCGCCCCGACCTCGCGGCTGCCGCCGAGGCGTACAGCGCCGACGGCCTCCGCGTCGTCGTCGACCACGAGGACCTGCTCGCATGGCCGGCGTGAGCCCGCGGGTGCGCCGGC
>JAODAU010000393.1 GCA_025463615.1 Microbacteriaceae bacterium
CGCTGGGCCGTCGGCGACTTGCCGTTGATCTCGCGGGCCCACTCCAGGGCGACCTGCTCCAGCTCGGCGTGCGGCACGACGGCGTTGACCATGCCCATCCGGTGCGCGTCCTGCGCGGAGTACTCGCGGCCGAGGAAGAAGATCTCGCGGGCGAACTTCTGCCCCACCTGGCGGGCCAGGTACGCCGAGCCGAAGCCGCCGTCGAAGCTGCCGACGTCCGCGTCCGTCTGCTTGAACCGGGCGTGCTCCGCGGACGCGATGGTGAGGTCCGCGACCACGTGCAGCGAGTGGCCGCCGCCCGCGGCCCAGCCCGGCACGACGGCGATGACGATCTTGGGCATGAACCGGATCAGCCGCTGCACCTCGAGGATGTGCAGCCGCCCGGACCGCGCGGCGTCGACGGTGTCGGCCGTTTCGCCGGCCGCGTACTGGTACCCGGACCGCCCGCGGATCCGCTGGTCGCCGCCGGAGCAGAACGCCCAGCCACCGTCCTTCGGGCTCGGCCCGTTGCCGGTGAGCAGCACGACACCGATCCGCGGGTTCATCCGCGCGTCGTCGAGGGCCCGCGCGAGCTCATCCACTGTCTGCGGCCGGAACGCGTTGCGCACCTCCGGCCGGTTGAACGCGACCCGCGCCACGCGGCCCTCGAGGTCGTGGTGGTAGGTGACGTCGGTGAGGTTCTCGAACCCCTCGACCGGCTCCCAGGCTGACGCGTCGAACAGTTCGGAGACCATGCTCCCAGCCTAGTTAGTGGCCGCCGAGCGCCCGGAGCACGCCGATCTGCACGAGCGGGTTGGCCAGCACGGCGACCACGATCGCGGCGGCGCCCCACGCCCGCCCGCGGTTGCGCACGGCGGCGACGACCCCGAGCACAAGCGCCACGACCGTCAGCACGATGACCGCCCAGGCGAGCCCGGTGGCGAGCGGCCACTGGCCCGCGCTGCCGACCACGATGGCGATCACCTCGACAGCGGCGGCGAGCACGGCGACCGCCAGGGCGACGACGCCGCCCACCCGCGCCGGCAGTGCGCGCGGCGGGATCGGCGCGGGCTCGGTCGACATCCGTTCAGGATAGCCGCGGGGGTACAGACTTGAGTCATGTTGCCGACGCTGCCCGACATCCTCTCGTCCGTGCGCGTCGTCTCGCTGGGGATGCGGCAGCGGTTCCGCGGCATCGACACGCGCGAGGTCGCGCTGTTCGAGGGACCGCAGGGCTGGACCGAGTTCTCGCCGTTCCTCGAGTACGGCGACGCCGAGGCGAGCGCGTGGCTCGCCGCCGCCATCGACTTCGGCTGGGAGCCGACGCCCGCGATCTTCCGCTCGTCGATCCGTGTCAACGCCACGCTGCCGGCCGTGGGGCCGGGCGAGGTCGCCGCCGTGCTCGACCGCTTCCCGGGCTGCCGCACGGTCAAGGTGAAGGTCGCCGACCCCGGCCAGGAGGTCGCGGATGACGTCGCCCGCGTCGCCGCCGCCCGCGAGTACCTCGGCGCGGAGGGCCGCATCCGCGTCGACGCGAACGGCCTCTGGAACGTCGACGAGGCCGAGCACGCCATCCACGCCCTCGCCCCCTACGACCTCGAATACGTGGAGCAGCCCTGCGCCACGGTCGACGACCTCGCGGAGATCCGCCAGCGCGTCAAATACATGGGCGTGCCGATCGCCGCTGACGAGAGCGTGCGCAAGGCCGACGACCCGCTCGCCGTGGCCGAGGCCCTCGCCGCCGACCTGCTGGTGATCAAGGCGCAGCCGCTGGGCGGCATCCGCCGGGCGCTCGGAATCGTGGATGCCGCCGGCCTCCCCGTCACCATCTCCAGCGCCCTCGAGACCTCCGTTGGCATCTCGATGGGCGCCTACCTCGCCGCGGCCGTGCCCGACCTGCCCTTCGACTGCGGGCTCGCCACTGTGAGCCTGTTCGAGCACGACATCGCGCTCGAACCGCTCGTGCCGGTGGCCGGCGCCATCCCGGTCAGGCGCGTGACGCCGGACGCCGCGCTGCTCGACCGCTTCGCGGCCGACGCCGAGCGCACGGAGTGGTGGCACGCCCGCATCGCGCGCGCCTACGCCCTGCTCGATCGCTAGCGGCGCCCGGCCGCCTTCGCGGTCCAGCGGCCGTCGTAGTGGATGGCGATCGGGTGCCGGAACGTCTCTGACACGAGCTCCGTCGTCAGCACCTCGGTCGCCGGCCCGGACGCGGTGACGAGCCCGTCGCGCAGCAGCAGCGCGTGCGTCGTCGACGTCGGCAGCTCCTCGAGGTGGTGCGTCACGAGCACGGACGCGAGCCCGGGGTGGGCGCCGCGCAGGTCGTCGATGGTCTCGAGCAGTTGCTCGCGGGCAGCGACATCCAGCCCGGTCGACGGCTCGTCGAGCAGCAGCAGGCCGGGGTCCGGCAGCAGCGCCCGCGCGATGAGCGCACGCCCGCGCTCGCCCTGCGAGAGCGTCGGCCAGGTGTGGTCGCGGATGCTGCCGATGCCCAGCAGCTCGATCAGGTCGCGCGCCCGCTCCAGCTCGTGGCGGCTCGGCTCCCAGCGCGGCACGAGCTCGATGCTGCCGGTCGCGCCTGTGAGCACGACCTCCTCGACCGTGAGGGCGGAGAGCAGCGGATGCCGCGGGTTGACGTGACCGATCAGGGACCTGAGTTCGCGCACATCCACTCGCCCGAGCCGCTGCCCGAGCACGGTGACCGTTCCGGTGGTCGGATGCTGCACCGCCCCGCACAGGCTGAGCAGCGTGCTCTTGCCCGCGCCGTTCGCGCCGATGAGGGCCCAGTGCTCGCCGCGGCCGACGACGAGGTCGATGCCCTCGAGGATGTGGCGGCCGTCGCGCACGAAGGAGACGCCCTCTACGCGCAGCACCTCGTCCATCGCTCCAAGCCTAGGCGGAATACGCTCGACCCGGCGGGCGTTGCAGATCCATGCATACGCATTGACT
>JAODAU010000411.1 GCA_025463615.1 Microbacteriaceae bacterium
CAGAACGTCCTTGCGCTCGCCCTTCAGAACGCCAGCCTGGAGAGCCGCGCCGACGGCGACGACCTCATCCGGGTTGACGCCCTTGTTGGGCTCCTTGCCACCGGTCAGCTTCTTGACCAGGTCCTGCACCGCAGGCATACGGGTCGAGCCGCCGACGAGGACGACGTGGGAGACATCGGCGACCTTGACGCCGGCCTCCTTGATGACATCCTGGAACGGCTTGCGGGTGCGCTCGAGCAGGTCCTTGGTGAGGTCCTCGAACTTCGCGCGAGTGATGGTCTCGTCGAGGTTGGCCGGGCCGTTCTCGGTCAGCGACAGGTAGGGCAGCTGGATGCTCGCGGTCGTCGATGACGACAGCTCCTTCTTGGCCTGCTCCGCGGCCTCCTTGAGCCGCTGGAGGGCAATCTTGTCCTTCGAGACGTCGACACCGGTGGTCTCTTTGAACTGGGTGACCAGGTGATCGACGATGCGCTGGTCCCAGTCATCTCCGCCGAGCCGGTTGTCACCGGAGGTGGCACGCACCTGGATGGTCGAGAAGTCGTCGTCCTTGCCCACTTCGAGCAGCGAGACGTCGAACGTTCCGCCACCGAGGTCGAAGACGAGGATGAGCTCGTCCTCCTTGCCCTTGTCGAGGCCGTAGGCGAGCGCGGCCGCGGTGGGCTCGTTGATGATGCGCAGCACGTTGAGGCCCGCGATCTCACCGGCCTCCTTGGTGGCCTGGCGCTCGGCGTCGTTGAAGTACGCAGGGACGGTGATGACGGCATCCGTCACCGTGTCGCCGAGGTACTGCTCGGCGTCGCGCTTGAGCTTCGCGAGGATGCGCGCCGAGATCTCCTGCGGCGTGTACTTCTTGCCGTCGATGTCCACGGTCCAGTCGGTGCCCATGTGGCGCTTGACCGACGAGATGGTGCGATCCACGTTGGTGACGTTCTGGCGCTTGGCGGTCTCGCCGACCAGCACCTCGCCGTCCTTGGTGAAGGCCACGACGGAGGGCGTCGTGCGGAAGCCTTCAGCGTTGGTGATGACGGTGGGTTCTCCACCCTCGAGAACGGAAACAACCGAGTTGGTGGTTCCGAGGTCGATTCCTACTGCACGAGCCATGTGCTCTGTCTCCCTGAATGTCGCTGATGGCGAGACTTGAGCCTCGCGTACTCAAGTTTGCTACCTGTGGATAACTCTGTCAAGTAGCTTCAGCGAAAACTTGAGTCACGGCGACTCAAGTGGCGTCCGCGCGCAGCCATCACCAAGTCCGCGAGTGGTCACCTTTGGTCGTTCCGCGCGCGATTTGCAGCCAAAAGTGACCACCGCGGAGGGGGAGGATCAGAACTTGCGGGTGAAGGGGAGCGGCTTGCGCATCCTGATCAGCAGGAGCAGCGGGAACAGGATGTACGGCCCGTTGTAGGCGAGGAAGATGGCCGGGTTCGGCGTGCGCTGGCCGACCGGGCCGAAGAACTCGACGCCCATGATCGGGATGCCGGTGAGCGAGATGATCATGGTCGCGTAGATGATCGACCAGAACTGGATCCGGTTCCAGCCCTTCACCAGCGAGATGATCAGCACGATGTAGAAGAAGACGTAGACGAACGCCGAGGTGCCGCTGATGAACCGCAGCCAGATCGGGTGCGACTGGTACAGCGGGTCGAAGTTCGACGAGTAGGTGTAGTTCCACTGCACGAGGATGTTCGTCGAGTTGGCCACCTGGTCGAGCCCGAGGCCCTCCACCGAGTCGCTGATGATGCACGTCACGATGAACAGCGAGAACACGACGATGAAGACGATGTCGAACGGCCGCTGCCTCAGCGGGAGGTTCTGGACGGTCGCGGCTTCGGGTGCGGGGGCGACAACAGTTTCACTCACCGAAGCATGTTATCGAATTCACAGGTTCGTCCAGACGAAACTGGTGGTTCCGCGCGCCACCGAAAGTTCACGACCCGCCACTAGGTTGTGACCATGACGGACACCACCCCGCCCGGCGGCGACGCGCCGGTGAGTTCCAGCATCCCGAAGCCCGCGAGCACCGGCGCCCTGGCCGTCGTGGGGCTGGACCTCCAGGAGGGCAAGAGGATCCCCCGCGGCTGGGTGGTCGCGTGGGCCGCCTGGGACTGGGGCGGGGCCGCGTTCAACGCCGTCATCACCACGTTCGTGTTCACGGTGTACCTCACGAGCAGCTACTTCATCTCGCCCGCGATCGTGGCCGCGCAGAAGGCGGAGACCGACATGCACGGGGCCGCGCACAAGGCGTACACGGCGGCCGAGGCCAACCTCTCGTCGGGCCTGGGGCTCGGCCTCTCGATCGCCGGCATCCTGGTCGCCCTGCTCGCCCCGGTGCTCGGGCAGCGCACGGATGCCTCGGGCCGCCGCAAACTCTGGCTCGCGATCAACACCGGGGTCGTCGTGGTCATCACGGCCCTGATGTTCTTCGTGCAGGGCCAGCCCGCGTACTTCTTCCTCGGTGTCGGGCTCGTCTCGGTGGGCACGATCTTCTACGAGATCGCCACGGTCAACTACAACGCGATGCTCATCCAGGTCTCGACGCCCAAAACGGTGGGCAAGGTGAGCGGCCTGGGCTGGGGCGCCGGGTACCTCGGGGGCATCGTCCTGCTGCTGTTCGTGCTCCTCGGGCTCGTGGGCCTCACGGCCGACTCGGGCGGATTCTTCGGCGTCTCGCACGACAACGGCCTCAACATCCGCCTGATCGCGGTGATCGCGGCGCTCTGGACGCTGGTGTTCTCGCTGCCGATCCTCTTCACCGTGCCGGAGATCCCCGCGGACAACCACCGGCCGAAGGTCGGCTTCTTCGAGTCGTACGCCGTGCTCGTGCGCGACGTGGTCGCGCTGTGGAAGGCCAGCCGCAACACGGTGCTGTTCCTCATCGCGAGCGCGCTGTTCCGCGACGGGCTCGTCGGCGTCTTCACCTTCGGCGGGGTGCTGGCGCAGGGAACCTTCGGGTTCTCGAGCAGCCAGGTGATCATCTTCGCCATCGCGGCGAACGACGTGGCCGCCGCCGGCGTCTTCGTGTCCGGACTGTTCGACGACAAGTTCGGGCCGAAGCCCGTGATCGTGGTGTCGCTGGTCGGCCTGATCATCACCGCGATCGGCGTGTTCTTCGCCCGCGATGGCGGCCAGACGGCGTTCTGGATCGGCGGCCTCATCCTCTGCCTCTTCGTCGGGCCGGCCCAGTCGGCGAGCCGCACCTTCCTGGCGCGGGTGACCCCGGCCGGGCGCGAGGGCGAGGTCTTCGGCCTCTACGCGACGACCGGTCGCGCGGTCAGCTTCCTCGCGCCGCTGCTCTTCACCGCCTTCATCGCGTTCGGCGGCGCGCAGTACTGGGGCATCCTGGGCATCGTCGTGGTGCTCGTGATCGGGCTGGCCGTGCTCATCCCGGTGAAGGCGCGCGTGCGGTAACGCTCCCGATTGTTCCGTTTCGGGACGAGCGTGCCCGCGCGCCGAGGGCCAGGCGTCCCGAAACGGAACAATGGCGGGGCGAGCGCTCGCGGTGGCAGCATCCGGGTGACACGCTGGAGGCATGAACCAGACCGACAAAGCCGCACTGCTCACCTCGCTGCACATTCCCGGCGACCCGCTGATCGTCACCAACGTGTGGGATGCCGTCACCGCCCGCATCGTGGCCGAGACGGCCGGCGTGCGCGCGATCGCCACCGCCAGCCACTCGGTGAGCTTCGCCCACGGCGTTCCCGACGGCGAGGGGCTCACCGTCGAGCAGGCGCTCGAGACCGCGCGGCTGGTCGCGTCCGCCGTCGAGCTGCCCGTCACCGTGGACTTCGAGAAGGGCTACGCGCCGGATGCCGCGGGCGTGGGCCGCAACGTCGCACGCCTCATCGCTGCCGGCGCCGTCGGGCTCAACCTCGAGGACTCGATCGCGGCGTCGTCCGGCGAGCTCTACTCCCCCACAGACGCGGCGGCGCGCGTCGCGGCCGCGCGGGGCGCCGGTGAGGAGGCCGGCATCCCGATCGCGGTCAATGCCCGCGTGGACGCGCTCGTGGGCACCCCGCGCGACTGGGCCGGCGCCATGGATCGGGCCAACGCGTACCTCGACGCCGGCGCGACCAGCGTGTTCGTGCTCGGGCTGCCGACCGAGGGGCTCGTGGAGCGGGCGGTGCGCGACATCCGCGGGCCGGTGGCGGTGATCGCGGGCGCGGACTCCGTGCCGCTGGTGCGGCTCGCCGAGCTCGGCGTCGCGCGGGTGAGCTTCGGCCCCCGCATCCTGGGCCTCACACTCTCGCACCTGCGCGACGCGGCGGCCACCCTCACGGCCCGCGGCCCCTACCCGCCCGAGCTCGCCTTCCCCTACTGATCCCATCGCCGAGGGGCCTTGGATTGCTCGTTTTCGACCCTCGAAAGCGACAATCTAAGGCCCCTCGGCGAAGTGGGGTTGACATACCTGCATAAGTGGGTGACTATATAGGTAGTTACTTATGGAGGTGTCATGGCCGTCGACCAGCTGAGCCGGGTGTTCACCGCACTCGGGGACCCCACGCGCCGCGCCATCCTGCAGCGCCTGATGTCGGGCGATGCGGATGTCGCCGAGCTCGCGAAGCCATTCGCGATGAGCCAGCCCGCCATCAGCCACCACCTCAAGGTGCTCGAGGATGCCGGACTCGTCTCCCGCGGACGCGTCGCCAACTCGCGCCCCCGCCACCTCGAGGTCGAGACCCTGAAGGAGGCGACCATGTGGATGGACGACTACCGCCGCTTCTGGGATGAGAGCTACACCCGTCTCGGCACCCTGCTCGAGAAGATCCAGAGAGAAGAAGGAGAAGAGAAATGAGCGAGTCAGTATTCACCGTCGAACCCGGCACGAGCATCGTGAGCCAGGTGCGCACGTTCAACGCTCCGAGGGAGCTGGTCTTCCGCGCGATGACCGACCCCGACCTGATCGCGCAGTGGTGGGGCCCGTCGATCTACATCAACGTGATCGACGAGTACGACCCGCGCCCGGGCGGCCGCTGGCGCATCGTGCAGCGCGACTCGGATGGCGGCGAGTTCCCGTTCCATGGGTTCTTCCACCTCATCGACGCGCCGAACCAGGTGGTGCAGACCTTCGAGTTCGAGGGGCTGCCGGAGCGCCACGTGGTCATGGAGACCATGACGCTCACCGAGGAGAACGGCGTCACCACCCTCACGCAGCACTCGTCGTTCCAGTCCGTCGAGGACCGCGACGGCATGGTCGCCAGCGGCATGGAGGGCGGCGCCGTGGAGTCGCTGGACCGCCTCGAGGCGCTGCTCGCGACGCTCTGACCGCCGCGCCGGGTGTTCAATCGTGGTGTGGACATCACTCTGACGACACCCGGCCCCGACCAGCTCGGCGCGGTGATCGCCGCGCTGCGCGACTGGCAGCACGAGGGATCCCCGATGCAGCTGCATCCGGGCGATCTCGGCTGGTTCCAGCGCTTGGGTGCGGAGGCGACCGCGGCGGCCGTGCGCATGTGGAGCGGCGGCGGGCGCATCCTGGCCGTCGGCCTGCTCGACGGCGACGACCTGCTGCGGATGACGATGGCGCCCGACCTCGACCGCGAGGCGGCGGTGCGCATCGCCGACGACCTCGCACCGTCGGGCGGCGTGTTCGGCGCCGGCCCGGCCACTCTCGAGCTCCCGAACGGGGCACTGCTGCGCGACGTGCTCGTCGACTGGGCCCCCGACGAACCCTGGTCACCGCTGCGCCGCGACCTCACCGACCCGGTCGAGGATGTCGCGCTCCACATCGAGGTCACCACGCCGGAGTCCGCCGCCGTGCGCGCCGAGGTGCACCGCGCCGCGTTCGACCGATCGACATTCTCGGACGAGCGCTGGCTCGCCATGGCGGCCGGCCCGGCGTTCGCCGACGCGCGCTGCCTCATCGGGTACGACGACTCGGGCGTCGCCGTCGCCGGCATCACCGTGTGGTCGGCCGGCCCCGGGCGCCCCGGCCTGATCGAACCGATGGGCGTACACCGCGATCACCGGGGCCACGGCTACGGCACCGCGATCAGCGTCGCGGGCGCCGCAGCGCTGCGGGAGGTGGGTTCGTCGAGCGCGGTCGTCGCGACGCCGAGTTCGAACGTGGGCGGCATCGCCACATACCGCGCCGCCGGCTACGAGCCGCTCCCCGAGCGCCTCGACCTGCGCCGCCCGGCCTGACCCTCCACGAAGGGCAGACTTCGGCCGTTGCGGGTGGCTGGGAAGGGACGGAGTCTGCCCTTCGGGATTCAGGCGGGGGTGAGGAGCCAGTACCAGATGAGCAGCAGGGTCACCAGGAAGCCGGTGACGAAGTTGAGCCAGAGGAACCGCTTCCAGCCGGCGTTGGCGGCCTCGGCGCCGGCATCCGTTGTGCGCCAGTAGGGCAGCACGCTCGCGGCGTAGGGCAGCATCAATACGGCGGCGAGCGGCCCCGGCCAGCGGGTGAACAGCAGCAGGATGCCGGCGGCGAGGTAGGCGGAGAACGCGAGCCGCACCGTCGCGCGCCCGCCGATCACGGTGGCGATCGAGCCGATGCCGCCCTCGCGGTCGGGCACGATATCCTGCACCGCACCGAAGGCGTGCGAGGCCATTCCCCAGAGGAAGAAGGCGGCGAGCAGCGCCCAGAGCGAGCCGGTGAACGCGGCGCCGGCGAGCACGAACCCGTAGACGGCCGGCGAGACGAAGTGCGTCGCCGAGGTGACCGAGTCGAGGAACGGACGCTCCTTGAAGCGCAGCCGCGGCGCGGAGTAGGCGATCACGGCGAACACGCTGATCGCGAGCACCAGCCACGACAGCGGCGAGCCGACGATCACGAGGTATGCCAGGAACGGAATGTTCGTGATGACGGCGGCCCAGAGCGTGGTGCGATGCACCGACGGATCGAGCAGCGCGCCCTCGACGCCGCCCTTGCGCGGGTTGTGCAGGTCCGACTCGTAGTCGAAGACGTCGTTGATGCCGTACATCGCGAGGTTGTACGGGATGAGGAAGTAGAGGGTGCCGATCACGAAGGTCGCGTCGATGTGGCGGGTCGTGAGCAGGTACGCGGCGGCGAACGGGAACGCCGTGTTCACCCAGCTCAGCGGGCGGGAGGAGACGAAGAGGGCGCGGATCATGCGCGCTCCCGTAGTGGCGTGAACAGCATCCAGAGCGAGGGCAGCAGCACGGCCGCGGCGATGGCGTAGGCGAAGTCCTCGAGCGGGGCGACTCCGATGAACGCTCCCGAGATGAGCGCGCGGTCGTAGCCGACCAGGCCGACGCCGATCATCACGTTGTCGAAGACGGCGGTGAAGAGCAGCAGGATGCCGAGGGTGATGAGGATGGCGAGCCAGGGGCGGCGCGGGCGCCGGATGAGCGCGACGATGGCGACCACCGCGACGACGGCCAGGAAGATGGCGTTGAGGGCCCAGTAGGTCACCGCACCGCCTCCCGCCGCGTGAACCAGCCGAAGAGGTTCATCGTGAGGTAGCAGAGCAGGGCCAGGAAGAAGACCTCCTCTATGGGCAGCTCGCGTGCGATCACGATGCCGGTCATGAACCGCGTGACGCCGCGGAAGAAGACGCCGAGTCCGATGCCTGCAAGGTCCCAGGCGAGGAAGAACACGACGCCGGTGAGGAGCACCGCAGCTGCGCGCCGGGGTGCACGCCAGAAGAACAGGCGGAAGCGGCGATCCAGCAGCACCATTCCCG
>JAODAU010000424.1 GCA_025463615.1 Microbacteriaceae bacterium
GAACCCCGACAGCACGACGTTGATCGTGACCGTGCGGAACTGCAGCGACGTGCGCCACAGCTGCAGCAGGCGGCCCGGCCAGGTGCGCCAGCGGATCGGTCTCATGGGTCAAGGATTCAGCTGGAACCTGCGCGATAGCCGACACCGCGCACGGTCATGACGATCCGGGGGTTGTCCGGGTCCTCCTCGACCTTCGCCCGCAGCCGCTGCACGTGCACGTTGACCAGGCGCGTGTCGGCCTTGTAGTGGTAGCCCCAGACCTGCTCGAGCAGCATTTCGCGGGTGAACACCTGCTGGGGCTTGAGCGTGAGCGCGAGCAGCAGTTCGAACTCGAGCGGGGTCAGGTTGATCTTGTCGGTGCCGCGGCGCACCTCGTGGCCCGCGACATCCAGCTCGAGGTCGCCGATCTGCAGCGTCTCGGAGTCGCCGGCGGTCGAGGGGCGCAGCCGGGTGCGGATGCGGGCGACCAGCTCCTTGGGATTGAACGGCTTGACCACGTAGTCGTCGGCGCCGCTCTCGAGGCCGCGCACGACATCCGAGGTGTCGGACTTGGCCGTGAGCATGATGATGGGCACGCCGGACTCGGCGCGGATCTCGGCGCACACCTCGATGCCGTCCTTGCCGGGCAGCATGAGGTCGAGCAGCACGAGGTCTGGCTTCGAGCCATGGAAGGCGCGCAGGGCTTCGGATCCGTCGGCGCAGAAGGAGGGCTCGAAGCCCTCGGAGCGCAGCACGATCCCGATCATCTCCGCGAGGGCGGTGTCGTCGTCGACGACGAGAATGCGTGGGGCCATGATTCCAACTCAGAATTCGTTCGGCCGACTGCGGCCGGCTTTCGCACAAGAGTAGTCGAGTGTGTAAGCATTATCGCGAGCGCGGGTCCACCGCCAGCGAGACCCCGAGGGGATGCCCGTGACCGACCAACTCCCGTGGCAGCCGCCCGTGCCATCCGGCACCCCCGCGGGCCCTCCCACGCCGCCCGCCGCGTTCGTGCCCCCGCCGCCGCCCGGCTACGTCACGGCCAGCCCGATCCTCGCTCCCGGCACGCCCGCGCCGACCGGCTGGACGCCGCCGCCCAAGCCGGGGCTGCTGCCGCTGCGCCCGCTCGGCCTCGGCACCATCCTCGGCGCCCCGTTCCGCCTCATGCGGCGCAACCCGCGGCCCACGCTCGGCGTCGCGCTGGCCCTGCAGGCCGTGGTGCTCGTCGTCTCCGGTGTGGTGATCGGGCTCATCACCGCGCAGGCCTTCGCGCGCATCGACTCGAGCCTCCAGGGCGACGCGAGCACCATCGAGGCCGGGTCGATCGCCACGCTCTACCTCTCCCTTCTCATTCCCGTGCTCCTCTCCCTCGTCGTCTCCGCGCTGGTGCAGGCGGTGATCGTGCTCGAGGTGTCGCGGCAGACGCTCGGCGAGAAGCTGCGCTTCGGCCGGCTGTGGGCGCGGGTGCGGGGTCGGCTGGGGGCCGTGATCGGCTGGACGTTCCTGGTCGTGCTGTTCGTGATCCTCTGGTACGTGCTCGTGGTGATCCTCGTGGTGCTGGCGACCCTGCTCGGGAGCGCCAACCTCGAGGTGGGGATCGGGCTCGGCATCCTGTTCGTGCTCGGCGCCATCGTGCTGGCGGTGTGGCTCGCGGTGAAGCTGTCGCTCACCAACTGCGCGATCGTGCTGGAGCGAGTCTCGGTGGGGCGGGCGATGGGCCGCTCCTGGCGGCTCACGACCGGCGTCGGGCCGTTCTGGAAGACGCTCGGCATCGAGGCGCTGGTGGGGGCGATCCTCTACTTCGGCACGTCGATCCTCACCTTCCCGATCAGCCTCCTCGGCGGCGTCTTCACCTCGCTCGTCGACCCGAACGGCTCCGGCTCCGGGAGTGCCTCCGCGGTCTCCATCATCGTGCTCGTGGTCACGGGCGTCGTCGCCCTGGTGGCCGGCGCCGTCGCCTCGGTGATCGTCTCGGCCACGACCGCGCTGATCTACCTCGACCAGCGCATGCGCAAGGAGGGTCTCGACCTCGACCTGGCGCGGTTCGTCGAGGAACGCCAGGCCGGCGCCGAGACGGCGCAGGACCCGTACCTCCGGCCGGCCGCGGCACCGGTGGCCGCCGCATGATCCTCGACGTGCCCGTCGACCCGGACTCGGGCCAGGCCCGGCAGTGGCTGATCGACGAGCTGTCGAAGCAGGAGTACCTCGCAGCCCAGCCCACCCTCTTCGACCGCATCGCGAAGGCGGTGAGCGACTGGTTCGGCTCGCTGTTCTCGCACCCGACCGGCGGGGTCGCCTTCCCGCTGCTCGCCGTGATCCTCGTGGTGGTCGTCGCCGCCGTGGTGGGCGCGTATTTCGTGTTCGGGCCGCCCCGGCTCAACCGCCGCGCCTCGGCCGGCCTGCTGTTCGGCGTCGACGACGAGCGGGATGCCGCCACCATGCGCCGCGCGGCATACGACGCCGCCGCTGCCGGTGACTTCACCCTCGCCATCGAGGAGCTGTTCCGGGCGATCGCGCGCGGGCTGGCAGAGCGCACCCTCGTGCAGACCTCGCCCGGCACGACGGCGCACGACTTCGCGGTGCGCGCGGGCCGCGTCTTCCCCGACTCCGCCGCGGCGCTCGCCGGCGCGGCGGACCTGTTCGACGGGGTGCGGTACCTCGGCGGCACGGGCGCCGAGTCCGACTACCGGCTCGTCGAACGCCTGGAGCGCGAGCTGCGCGACGCACGGCCGACCCTGCCCGCCCCGCTCGTCGGCAGCGGAGCCCGATGACCGCCACGCAGACCGGGGTCGTCACGCCGACCCTCCGCGCCACCGGCCGGCGCTGGCTGTTCTGGGTGGCGGCGGCGGTGTTCGTGGTGCTCGTGGCCATCGTCATCCTCGTCGCCCAGGGCGCCGGCACCGCGGGCCGCGTGCCCAACTCCCCCGTCGACCCGAGCCCGGATGGCGCGAAGGCCATCGCCCAGGTGCTGGGGCAGCAGGGGGTGGATGTCGCGACCCCGACCTCCTTCGCCGACGCCCGCTCGGCGCTGGCGTCCGGCGGCACACTGTTCGTCGTCGACCCCGACCACTACCTCCCGACCGCCCGGCTCGAGGAGCTCGCGAAGAGCGCGGACCACGTGGTGCTGCTCAGCCCCGGCCGGGACGCCCTCGCGGCGCTGGCGCCCGGTGTGCGCGCGGCCGGCGCGGTCGGCGCGCGCACACTCACGGCATCCTGCGACCTTCCCGCCGCGGAGCGAGCCGGCAGCGTCTCCGGGAAGGGCAGCGGCTACCGCGTCGACGCCTCCGCGGGCGCGGTCTCGTGCTTCCCGAGCGGCGACGGCGTGCGATCGGTCGTCGACCTGACCCACGACGGCGTGCGCGTCACCGTCGTCGGCGCGACCACCGTCTTCACGAACGCCGCCGTGCCGCTGCACGGCAACGCGGCCCTCGCCCTCGGCCTGCTCGGCGACCAGCGGCACCTCACCTGGTACCTGCCCGGATTCGCGGATGCCGGAGCCGGCGACGCCCCGCAGACCATCGGCGAGCTCACCGGCGCGTGGGTCACGCCCGCGCTCCTCCTGCTGGTGATCACGGTGATCGCCGCCGGCTTCTGGCGCGGTCGCCGGCTCGGCCCGCTCGTGATCGAGCGGATGCCCGTGGTCGTACGCTCCACCGAGACCGTCGAGGGGCGCGCCCGCCTGTACCAGCGCGGGTCCGCGCGCCTGCGCGCGCTCGACGCCCTGCGCATGGGCGCGATCGCGCGGCTGGCGAGCGCGTGCGGCCTCCCCCGTACCGCCACGGTGGACGACGTGATCGAGGCGGTCGCGAGCGCGACCGGGGAGGGGAGCCGCGGCATCCGCGAGCTGCTGCTCGACGCCGACCCCGCAACCGACCGCGAGCTGGTGGCCCTCTCGGACGCCCTGCTCGACCTGGAACGCCGCACGGCCGCCGCCGTGCATCCCTGAAGAAAGAGACCGACAGAATGACCGAACCGGCAGAGATCGACCAGCTGCGAGCGCGTCTCGCCCAGGTGCGCACGGAGGTGGGCAAGGCCGTCGTCGGCCAGGACGGCGCCATCTCGGGGCTGATCATCGCCCTGCTGGCGGGCGGCCACGTGCTGCTCGAGGGCGTGCCCGGCGTGGCGAAGACGCTGCTCGTGCGGTCGCTCAGCCGGGCGCTGAGCCTCGAGACCAAGCGCGTGCAGTTCACGCCCGACCTGATGCCGGGCGACGTGACCGGCTCGCTGGTCTACGACGCGAAGGCGGGCGAGTTCGAGTTCCGCGCGGGGCCGGTGTTCACCAACATCCTGCTGGCCGACGAGATCAACCGCACGCCCCCGAAGACGCAGTCCGCCCTGCTCGAGGCGATGGAGGAGCGGCAGGTGAGCGTGGACGGCGAGACCCGCGCACTGCCGGTGCCGTTCATCGTCGCGGCGACGCAGAACCCGATCGAGTACGAGGGCACGTACACGCTGCCCGAGGCGCAGCTCGACCGCTTCCTGCTCAAGCTCACGCTCGAGGTGCCCGGCCGCGACGACGAGGTCGAGGTGCTGCGCCGCAGCGCCGCCGGCTTCAATCCGCGCGACCTCGCCGCCGCCGGCGTCACGCCGGTGCTCGACGCCGCGACGCTCGCCGCCGCGCAGGCGCAGGTCGCTCTCGTCGGCGCCAGCCCGGACGTGCTCGCCTACCTCGTCGACCTCGCCCGCGCCACCCGGCAGAGCCCGTCGGTGCGGCTCGGGGTGTCCCCGCGCGGCACGACCGCGCTGCTGGCGGCATCCAAGGCGTGGGCCTGGCTGGTCGGATTCGACTCGATCACGCCCGACCACGTGCAGGCCATGCTGCTGCCCGCCTGGCGCCACCGCATCCAGTTGCGGGCGGAGGCGGAGCTGGAGGGTGTCTCGGCCGACACGATCCTGCGCTCGATCATGCAGCAGGTGCAGGTGCCGCTGTAGCCATGGCGATCTCCGGATGGTTCGTGGTGCTCGTCGGCGTGGGCGTCGTGCCGCTCGTGCTGCTCGACGAGCCGCTCTGGCTGGGCGGATGGCTCGTGTTCGTCGCCCTCGTCGGTGCGGGCGACCTCATCGCGGCGGGGTCACCCCGCGCCATCCGGCTCGAGCGCTCGCTGCCCGCGCGCACGCGCCTCGGCGAGACGGTCACGGCCGAGCTGTATGTGACGAACGCCGGGCGGCGGAGCGTGCGCGGCATCCTGCGCGACGCCTGGCAGCCCTCGGCCGGCGCCGCGTCGACGCGCTCGCGGATCAGCATCCCGCCGGGCGAGCGCCGCGTGGTGACCACCCGGCTCACGCCGTTCCGGCGCGGGGAGCGCAGGGCCGCGCACGTGACGATCCGCTCGTTCGGACCGCTGGGGCTGGTGGCGCGGCAGGCCACGCTCGACATCCCGGGCGCCATCCGCGTGCTGCCGCCGTTCAACTCGCGCAAGCACCTGCCCTCGCGGTTGGCGCGGCTGCGGGAGCTCGACGGGCGCACCAGCGTGATGATCCGCGGCCAGGGCACCGAGTTCGACAGCCTGCGCGAGTACGTGCGCGGCGACGACGTGCGGTCGATCGACTGGCGCGCGACCGCCCGGCGCACCTCCCCCTCCGGCCCCGAGCTCGTCGTGCGCACCTGGCGGCCCGAGCGCGACCGGCGCGTCGTGATCGTGATCGACACCGGGCGCACGTCTGCGGCCCGGATCGCGGATGAGCCGCGCATCGACACCGCGTTCGAGTCCGCACTGCTGCTCGCCGCCCTCGCCACCCGCGCCGGCGACCGCGTGGACCTCGTGCTCTTCGACCGCCGCGTGCGCGGGCGGGTGCAGGGCGCCACCGGCGCAGAGCTGCTCTCGCGCATGGTCGACACGATGGCGCCCGTCGACCCCGAGCTGATCGAGTCGGACTGGTCGGCCGTGCCCGGGCTCGTGCGCTCGGTGACGAGCCGGCACGCGCTCGTCGTGCTCATGACGTCGATCGACGCGCCCGGGGCATCCAGGGGGCTGCTGTCGGTGCTGCCGCAGCTCACGCGGCGGCATGCGGTGGTGGTCTCCTCGGTTACCGACCCCGGCGTGCTGGAGCAGGTGGGGCAGCGCGGCAACCGCGAGGAGGTGTACCGCGCGGCATCCGCCGAGCGCGCCCTGCTGGACACCGCGCGGGTCTCCGCCGCCATCCGCCAGCTCGGTGCGGAGGTCGTCACCGGCGCACCGCTCGACCTGCCGCCGGCCCTCGCCGACCGCTACATCGCGCTCAAGGCCGCCGGCCGGCTCTAGAAACCGCCGGAAACATTGGGTGCCTCGGGCCGTTGCTGGGGATAACCTGAGAACACCCGAGACACCTGGCACCACACGCACACCCGCACTACAGAAAAGAGATGAGCTCTTGGCAGCCACAATCGAAACCACACCGACGTTGACCTCGAGGCTCATCGCCGAAGCGTTCGGCACCTTCTTCCTCGTGCTCGCCGTCATCGGCACGGCGCTGTTCTCCTCGGGAAACACCGGATGGCTCGGGGTCGCCCTCGCGATCGGCCTCGTCGTGCTCGTCGGAGCGTTCGCCCTCGGGCCGATCTCCGGCGGTCACTTCAACCCGGCGGTCACCCTCGGTGTCGCCGCCGCGGGCCGGATCGCCTGGCGGGACGTGCTGCCGTACATCGCCGCGCAGCTGGTCGGCGGCATCGTCGCCTCGTCGCTGCTCTACGGCATCGCCGCGACCGGGCCGAAGGGCCTCCTCCGCGGGCTCGTCGCGAGCCACTTCGCCTCGAACGGCTACGGCGCGAACTCGCCCGGCCGGTTCAGCCTCGTCGGCGCCATCATCGTCGAGGTCGTGCTGACCGCGCTGTTCCTCTATGTGATCCTCGGCGTCACCCACGTGCGCGCGGCCGCCGGCTTCGCGCCGATCGCCATCGGGTTCACGCTGACGATCATCCACCTCATCGCCATCCCGGTCGACAACGCGTCGGTGAACCCGGCCCGCTCCATCGCGACCGCGATCTACGGCGGACCGGCCGCGCTCGGCGACCTCTGGGCGTTCATCGTGTTCCCCATCGTGGGTGCGCTGATCGCGGGCTTCACGTTCAAGGCGCTGTTCGACCGCACCGCGAACGACCCGTCGTTCCTCAAGCCGCTCGACCTCGCCGGCCAGGACGGCTCGGCCAACTAGCAGCACCCGCGGAGGGCCGGCGCGCGCGAGCGCGTCGGCCCTCCGTCGTGCGCGGGGTGCGCGCGCGACGGGCGTGCTTGAGGCGCGCCCGCGGGGTGCCTGCGCGGGTCGCTGCACGTGCCTCTGCGCTGCTGCCGAAAATGCAGGAGATTTCGCGTGCGGCGGCCGCGGCATCCGCTCTCCGGCGCCCGGATGCCGAAATCTCCTGCATTTTCGTGGGGCCCGCGTCACCCCCCACCGCCGTCACCAAAATGAAGGAGATGCTGCCGCGAGCGCGCCGAAATGACGCAGATCGACGCCGCGGCGGCAGAATCTCCTGCGTTTTCGGGAGAGGCGGGGGTCAGCCGGCGACGAGGCGACGAGCGCCGGACTCGAACTCGTCGAGGTCGCCCGTCTGGCCGGCGCGGAAGGCGCGGCGGCCGACCACCCACTGGTAGACGAGGAACGCCGCAAGCGCGAGCGAGCCGATGCCGATCTTGATCGGCCACGGCCAGGGCTGCTTCGTGACGAAGCCCTCGATGATGCCGGAGACCAGCAGCGAACACACCAGCCCGATCGCGATGGTGAACAGCGCCCGGCCACGCTCGGCGAGTGCCTGCCCGCGCGTGCGCGCCCCGGGCGCCACGAACGCCCAGAACACCGCGAGCCCGGCCGCCCCCGCCGTGAAGATCGAGTAAAGCTCCAGCTGCCCGTGCGGTGCAATGTAGAGGAAGAACGTGTCGAGCTTGCCCTGCGACCCGAGCACCGCGGCCGCGAGCCCGAGCTGCTGGGCGTTGCTGAACAGCACGTACGGTCCGAGCACGCCCGTGATGCCGCCCGCGATCGTCTGCGCGGCGATCAGCGCGTTGTTGGTCCACACCTTGCCGGCGAACGAACCCGACGGGTAGTCCGAGTAGTAGTCGACGAAGTCCTTCACGTAGGCCGAGTGGGCCGCGGATGACCCCAGCGCCCCCATCACCCCCGGCGACGTCGTCGCCCACACGCCGTACACCACCGCGACGATCGCGCTGCCCGCCGCGACCGCAAGCGTCAGCCAGCGGATGCTGAACAGCGCGGCCGGCAGCTGCGCCCCGAAGAACTGCGGAAGCTGGCTCGCCACGTTGCGGCCGACGCCGGTGAACCGCAGCCGCGCACGCGACAGCCACACCGACAGCCGCTCGGCCTCGGCGGACTGCCCGACCGTCGTCTTGATGGCGGAGAGCTCGGTCGCACCCGACTGGTAGTGGTCGATCAGGCTGTCGGCATCCGCGCCGCTGAGCTGACGCTGCCGGCCGAGGCGGGCGAGTTCGTTCCACTCATCGCGGTGCGCGGTTGAATATGCGTCGAGATCCATCTGCTTGAATACTAGCCATGAGCACGCCCGACTCCTACGACGTCGACGACGACGAGCAGATGACCGGCGA
>JAODAU010000425.1 GCA_025463615.1 Microbacteriaceae bacterium
AGTTTCGGCGTTCTTATTACCGTCGACTGTGGAGATCTACCACGCGCAATCGCTTGCGTTGTCGGGTAGCTCACACCCGTGGCGTAACGATTTTCCGCGTACGACCTCACGACCCAAACGGAATACCGTTTGAGAGCAAGAAGCTGAAACATGCCCTAGTTTACAGGCCGTTCACATTTGGTCACATGCCCGAAACACGAAATTGTATACAGTTTTCGCATGTCGCCCGATACCGCCTTCCGCCTCGTGGGTGTGTTGCACCTGCCGCCCCTGCCCGGCGCCGTGAACTACGACGGGCGCTCCGTCCGCGGGATCGCCGAGGCCGCGGCGGAGGACGCCGCGGTGCTGGCCGCCGCCGGCTTCACCCACGTGATGGTGCAGGATGCCAGCGACAACCCCCAGCCCACCCTCGCCGCGACCGGCACGGTCGCCGCGCTCGCCGTCGTCGGGGCCCGCGTCGCGCAGGCCGTCGACATCCCGCTCGGCGTGGTCATCGGCCACAACGACGGACCGGCCGCCGTCGCCGTCGCCCACGCGATCGGCGCGCGCTTCGTCCGCGTGAAGGTTCTCACCGGGGTCTCGGCGGGCCCCTCCGGCCTGATCCAGGGCTGCGCGGTCGAGGTCGGGGAGATGAAGCGGCTGCTCGGCTCCGATGTGGAGGTCTGGGCCGACGCCCACGAGGCCACGAGCGTCGCGCTCGCCGGCGACCTCGAGTGGGCCGCGGCCGAGGCGCTGTCGTTCGGCGGCGCGGACACCATCGTCGTCACCAAGGACAGCGGGGTGGATGACGCGCTCGCCGCGATAACGGCCCTGCGCGAGCGCTTCGCATCCGTCCCATTCGTCGTCGGAGGCCGCGCCACCGTCGCGACCATGCCGCAGACGATGCTCGGCAGCGACGGCGTGATCGTCGGCAGCGCCCTCAAGACCGGCTCCGACCACGACGCCCGCGTCGACCCCCAGACCGCCCGCGCGTTCGGCGCGACCATCACCCGGAAAGTCACCGCATGAACCGCTCCGCGAGCCCGCTGCTCGACATCCCCGGGCTCTTCGATGAACGGCAGCGCGCCGTGATCGAGCGGGTGTCCGCGGCCGAGCGAGCCCACATCCTGGGCCTGCCCAGCGACGACCCGCTCGACCCCAAGCGCCGGTTCCGGGTCGAGGCGACCCGGCCCGAGCTGCTGGGCCAGCCGGATGCCGTGCGCCGAACCCTCGCGCGCAACACCGACGCCCTCGCGCTGGTGGCCGACCGACTCGCGTCCGGCGCGTTCGACCGCGTGTTCCTGGTGGGCGCCGGCGACTCGCTCGCCGTGATGATCGCGGCGCGCGCAGCCCTGGAGAGCGCGCTCGGCGTGCCGTGCGAGCCGGTGCAGAGCCTCGAGTTCGCGTACTACCAACGCTCGACGGTCACCGACCGCACCGCCGTGATCACCCTGTCCAGCTCGGGCGAGACGACCCGCACGGTCGAGGCCCTGCTCGTGGCGCAACGGGCGGGGGCGTTCACCGTCGCGCTCACGAACACGGTCGGGTCGACTCTCGACGAGGAGGCGGAGACGACCCTGCTCATCGACGCGACGCGCGTGGGGTGGCCGACGCAGTCATCCACCGCGGCCCTCGCGCTGCTGTTCGGGCTGGCCGTGCGCATCGGGTCGGCGCTCGGAAGCGCGGAGGCGCTCGCGGAGGACTTCGCGGTCATCCCCGAGCTCATGGAGCGCGCCGTCGCCGACCTCGACGGCCCGATCGCCGAGATCGCGGCAGTGGAGGCCAGGGCGACCATGCACCTCTTCTCCGGCGGCGGGCCGAACTGGGCGGCCGCGATCGTGGGCGCCGCGAAGGTCAAGGAGTGCACGCCCGACCACGCCACCGCGATCCAGGTCGAGGAGTACCACCACTACAACTCGCAGAAGGCGGGGGAGCCGCTCTGGCTGCTCGTGCCGACCGGGCCCTCGATCGGGCGCGCGGTCGAGACCGGCACGGACTCGCACCGCTGGGGCGGCCAGCTCTACGTGGTGACGACCGAGGGCGAGACCGCGTTCGACGGGCTCGCCGACCGCACGCTTTACGTGCCCGCGGTGCACGAGTTCCTCAGCCCGCTGCTCTACCTGCTCCCCGCGCAGCTCGCCGGCTATCACCTGGGCATGGCCGAGTTCGCGCTCGCGGAGGCGGAACTCGATGCCTGAGCTGGTCTGCGTGGGCAACCTCACCGTCGACGAGTCGGTGCAGCCGGATGGCGCACGCACCGTCGCGGCGGGGGGAGACGCCGTGTTCGCGGCGCTCGCCGCACGACTCACGCTCGACGACGTGACGATCGTCGCGCCGGTGGGCGACGACCTTCCGATGGAGCTCGACGAGGCGATCCGCCTGGCCGGAACCGACCCCGGCATCCTGCCCCGCCGCGCGCTGCCCACCGTGCGCAACGTCGTCACCTACGACGCCGACGGCGGGCGTGACTGGGTGCTGCTGGAGGGGGAGGCGCACTTCGACGCGATGTCGGTGTACCCGGCGGACCTCTCGGCGACCGCATTGGCAGCGGACGGCATCCTCGTCTCGGCGATGAGCTTCGACTCGCAGGTGGCGCTCGGCGGCTGGCTGCGCGGGAACACCGCCGCGACCATCTACCTGGACCTGCAGGAGGATTACCTCGAGCGGGTCGACGAACTGCTCGCGATCGTGGCGCTCTGTGACGTCTTCCTGCCCAGCGAGGTCGAGGCGCTGGCGCTCGCCGGCACGCGTGACCTCGCGGAGGCGGCCCGGTTCTTCCGCGGGCTCGGCCCGCAGACCGTGGTCATCAAGCGCGCGGACAAGGGATGCGTCGTGCTCGCGCCCGGCGCGGGCGAACTGGTCGAGGTGCCGGCGGTGCCCGTCGCCGTGGTCGACACGACCGGCGCGGGCGACGCGTTCTGCGGGGCGTTCGCCGCGACGCACCTGCTCACCGGCGACCCGGTCGCCGCGGCGGAGTCGGGGGCCAGGGCAGCCGCGCTCGCCGTCTCGGGTTTCGGCATCGCCGGGCTCGTCGACGCCCTCACGGCGGTGAGGTGATCATGCGCATCCTGGTGATCAACCCCAACACGACCGAGGCGATGACGCGCACCATCGTGGATGCCGCGCGCTCGGCCGCGTCGCACGCGGTGGTCGAGGGCGTGCATCCGAGCCGCGGTGTTGCGTCGGTCGAGAGCCACACCGAGGAGGTGTGGGCCACGATCGGCGTGCTCGAGCAGGTCGAGCTCGCGGAGGCCTCCGACGCAAAACCGGACGCCTACGTGATCGCCTGCTTCGGCGACACCGGGCTGGCGGCGGCGCGGGAGGCGGCATCCGCCCCGGTCGTCGGCATGACCGAGGCCGCGCTGTTCGCCGCGGTCTCGCTGGCGCACCGCTTCGCGATCGTGACGATGCCGCGGCGCACGATCGCCCAGTCGGATCGCGTGGTCGATTCCCTGGGGCTGGCCCACCGCTGCTCCGTGCGGGCCGTGGATGTCGCGGTCTCCGAGCTCGAGGAGGGCTCGGCCCACCTGCTCGCCGCGTTCGCGGCCGAGTCGCGGGCCGCCATCCGCGACGACGGCGCCGAGGCGATCGTGCTCGGCTGCGCCGGTCTCGCCGACCTGGTCGAGCCGCTCTCGCGAGAGCTGGGTGTGCCCGTGATCGACGGGGTCGCCGCCGGCGTCGCATTCGCGGCGGGGCTCGTCGCGCAGGGCCTGCAGACGTCGCGCGCGGGTGCCTTCGGCACGGTGCCGGGCGCCCCTTCGGCCGCGGAGGTGCTGCGATGAGGACCCTCTTCACCCGCGTGCTGGTCTACGACGCCAATGCCGCGAGCGGCATGCGCGGGCCGACCGACGTGCTCGTCGACGGCTCACACATCGCGCGGATCGGCGACGACGCGGGCCGCGACGGGGCCGACCGCACCATCGACGGCCGCGGCCACTCGCTCCTGCTTCCCGGCCTCATCAACGCGCACTTCCACTCGCCGGCGAACCACCTCAAGGGCTCGGTGCGCAGCCTGCCGCTAGAACTCTTCATGCTCTACGAATCGCCGAGCGACCCGGATCTCGCGCCGACCCCGCGCGAGGCCTACCTGCGCACGATGCTGGCCGCGATCGAGATGCTCAAGACCGGCACGACCAGCCTGCAGGATGACGCCTTCCTCATGCCGCACCCCGACCCGGCCATCATCGACGCGGTGCTGTCCGCGTACCGGGACAGCGGCATCCGCGCCACGGTCGCGCTCGACCAGCCGACGCTGCCGGAGTCGCAGAAGCTGCCGTTCCTCCGCGACTTCGCGTCGCCGGAGCTCGCGGTGCTGCTGGATGCCCCGGCGCCCGCCTCGAGCGAGCGCCTGCTCGAGCTCTACGGCCACCTCATCGACACCTGGCACGGCGCGGCCGGCGGCCGACTCTCGGCCGCGGTGTCGGTGTCGGCCCCGCAGCGAGTCGACCCGGAGTACTTCGCCGCGCTCGACGCCCTCTCCCGCCAGCACAGCCTGCCGGTCTTCGCGCACATGCTCGAGACCCGCACCCAGCGCACGCTGCGCGACGCCCAGCCCCGGTTCGCCGGCCGCTCGCTGGTCGAGTACACGCACGACCTCGGCCTGATGAGCGAACGGATGAACGTGATCCACTCCATCTGGGTCGACGACGCCGACCTCGACCTCATCGCCGCATCGGGCGCGACCATCGCGCACAACCCGATCAGCAACCTGCGGCTCGGCAGTGGCGTGATGCCGTTCCGCGCGGCCCGGGATCGCGGCATCCCGATCGCCCTCGGCACCGACGAGGCGATCTGCGACGACTCGGTGAACATGTGGGGTGTGGCCAAGATGGCGGGCCTCATCCACAACATCTCGGGGCTCGACAGCGACCTCTGGCCGGGCGCGGCCGAGGTGCTCGACGCGCTCTGGACCGGTGGCGCGGCCGCGCAGCTGAGAGGGCACGAGCTAGGCGCCGTGCGCGAGGGGTACCTCGCCGACCTCGCGCTGGTGGACCTGCACTCGATCGCGTTCACGCCGCTCAACGACGTGCGCGAGCAGCTCGTCTACTGCGAGTCGGGTGGCGACGTGAGCGTGGTCATGGTGAACGGCGAGATCGTCGTGGAGGCGGGAGCGCTCGCCACGGTCGACGAGGAGGCCCTTCTCGACGAGGCGCGCGAGGTCTTCGCACGCAAGCGCGCCGCGATCGAGCGCGCCGGCCTCGAGGCCGACCGCTGGTTCCCCGAGTACCAGCGAATGGTGCGCGAGGCGGCCGCCACCGACGTGGGGATGTCGCGGACGGTGGGCATCGCATGAGCGACCTCTACAACTACTCGCCGATCACCTCGCGCCCCGCGGGATCCTGGCCCGGCGGCCGCTCGCTCGCCGTGTACCTCTGCCTGGGCGTCGAGGAGTATCGCTTCGGCGACGGCCACACCGAGGACATCCTGCCCGGGGTGCCCGCCCCAGACCACGTGAACACGTCGTGGCGCGACTACGGCAACCGCGTCGGCGCGTTCCGCCTGCTCGACCGCCTCGACGCCGTCGGCATGCCCGCCACCCTGCTGCTCAACACCGACGTCTACGACACGGCCCCGGATGTCGTGGCCGCGGCCCGCAGGTCCGGCGCCGAGATCATCGGCCACGGCCTCACCAACTCCGACACCCTCGCCGGGATGTCGCCGGCCGACGAGCGCGCCTACCTCGCCACCGTGGCCTCCCGCATCCGCGAGCACGAGGGTGCGGCCCCCGGCGGCTGGTCCAGCCCGTGGCTGACGCACACGGAGTCGACGGTCGGGCTGCTCGCCGAGACCGGCTACGACTACCTGCTCGACCTGCGCTTCGACGACCAGCCGGTCTGGCTCGAGGGCACGGGCCGCTCGCTGCTCTCGATCCCGTACAACCTCGAGATCAACGACAGCAGCTCGATCGTGGGCCGCAACGCGTCCGCCGGCGAGTTCGCCGACATGATCGTCGACGAGTTCGACGAGCTGCTCGAGGCGTCCGAGGCCGCGCCGCTCGTGATGAACATCGTCGTGCACTCGTTCGTCTCCGGGGTGCCGTTCCGCCTGCGGGCGCTCGGCCGCGCGCTGGAGCACATCGCGGCGCACGGCGACCGGGTGTGGCTGACCCGGCCGCGCGACATCCACTCGCACGTCGTCGCCAACCCGGCCGTGTTCCCGCGCGGGGGTGCGGCATGACCGCGTCGGTGAGCGGGCTCACGGTCTCGCTCACGCGCAACGGCGTGCGGTCGGACGTGATCCGCGGCGTCGACCTGGAGATCGCGCCGGGCGAGATCGTCGGGCTCGTGGGCGAGTCCGGATCGGGCAAGAGCGTGCTGGCCCTCGCCATGCTCGGGCTGCTGCCCGAGTCGAGCGCGCCGCGATTCGGCGGCTCCATCACGGTGGCGGGCGTGGACATGATCCACGGCTCGGAGGCCGACCTCAGGCGGGTGCGGCGCACCGAGCTGGGCGCGATCTTCCAGGACCCGATGACCAGCCTCAACCCCACCATGCGCATCGGCGCGCAGATCGACGAGTCCACGCACGACTCGGCCGAGTCCGAGCGCCTGCTCACCACCGTCGGCATCCGCGACGCCGCCGAGCGCATGCGCGCCTACCCGCACGAGCTCTCCGGCGGCCTGCGCCAGCGCGTCATGGCGGCGATCGCCGTCTCTGGGCGCCCGTCGCTGATCATCGCCGACGAGCCGACCACCGCCCTCGACGTCACCGTGCAGGCCCAGGTGCTCGCGCTGCTGCGCGAGCTGCGCGACGACTTCGGATGCAGCGTGCTCATGATCACGCACGACCTCGGTGTCGCCGCCCAACTAGCCGACCGCCTCGTGGTGCTCTACGCCGGCCGCGTCGCCGAGCAGGGCGCGACCGACGACGTGCTGCGGCGCCCCACCCACCCCTACACGGTCGGCCTGCTCGGCGCCCGGCTGTCGCTGACCATGCCGCGCGACGGCATCCTCGCCACCCTCGCCCCGGAGCGGGCGGATGCCGCCGAGCGCATGCGCGGCTGCGCGTACCACTCGCGCTGCCCGCTGGCCACCGCGGAGTGCGCCACCGAGGTTCCGCCGCTCGAGCCGGCCGCACCGGGGTCGGGCCAGTTGCGGGCGTGCTGGCGTACGACCGCCGAGGTGCGCGAGCACGCGGCATCCATCCCGCTGCGGGCGGTCGAGGCGATCGCGGTTGCGCCGGTCGAGGTCGCGGCGACCGGGCCGTCCGTGCTTGTCACCGACGTGCAGTGCACGTTCAGGCCGCGCGGCTCGGCACCGG
>JAODAU010000008.1 GCA_025463615.1 Microbacteriaceae bacterium
CGTCAACCGCATGATCGAGCTCGGCCTTCGCGGGGTCGAATTCATCGCCATCAACACGGACGCACAGGCCCTGCTGATGAGCGATGCCGACGTCAAGCTCGACGTCGGTCGCGAGATCACCCGCGGCCTCGGGGCCGGAGCGGATCCGGAGGTCGGCCGTCGCGCCGCCGAGGATCACGCCGAGGAGATCGAGGAGGCCCTCGCCGGGGCGGACATGGTCTTCGTCACGGCGGGCGAGGGCGGCGGCACCGGCACCGGCGGCGCTCCCGTCGTCGCGCGCATCGCCAAGTCGATCGGCGCGCTCACGATCGGCGTCGTCACGCGCCCGTTCGGCTTCGAGGGCAAGCGCCGCGCGGCCCAGGCCGACGTGGGCGTCTCGGCGCTCAAGCAGGAGGTCGACACCCTCATCGTGGTGCCGAACGACCGGCTGCTCGAGATCAGCGACCGGGGCATCAGCTTCCTCGAGGCCTCGCCACCGCCGACCAGGTGCTCCTCGCCGGTGTGCAGGGAATCACCGACCTCATCACCACGCCGGGCCTCATCAACCTCGACTTCGCCGACGTCAAGTCGGTCATGCAGGGCGCGGGCTCCGCGCTCATGGGCATCGGGTCGAGCCGGGGCGCGGACCGCGCGATCAAGGCGGCCGAGCTGGCCGTGGCATCCCCGCTGCTCGAGGCGTCGATCGACGGCGCGCACGGCGTGCTGCTCTCGATCCAGGGCGGGTCGAACCTCGGCATCTTCGAGATCAACGACGCGGCCCGGCTCGTGCAGGAGGCGGTGCACCCCGAGGCCAACATCATCTTCGGCGCCGTCATCGATGACACGCTCGGCGACGAGGTGCGGGTCACCGTGATCGCGGCCGGCTTCGACGGCGGCGAGCCCGTGGTCAAGAAGCCGGGCTACCGCTCGAACTTCGTCGACGCGACGGCCCCAGTGGCCGCGGCGGCGGGATCCGGCGTCACCGCCGTCGAGTCCGAGGTCCCCGACTGGGGCGGTGACACCGTCGAGGTGGCGCAGGAGCCGTACCCCGCAGCCCAGCACGACCCGGTCTTCGAGAACGACGACGACGACCTGGACATCCCCGACTTCCTGAAGTAACCGGTGAGCACCCCTGACTCGCTCGGGGAGCGCCTCGAGCTGGTGCGCGCCGGAGTCGCGGATGCCGCGGCGCAGGCCGCGCGCGACCCCGCCGGCATCACCACCGTCGTGGTCACCAAGTTCCACCCGGCCGGACTCGTGCGTGAGCTGCACGCCCTCGGCGTGCGCGACGTGGGCGAGAACCGCCACCAGGAGGCGCAGGCCAAGTCGCGCGAACTCGCCGACCTCGACCTGCGCTGGCACTTCATCGGCCAGCTGCAGAGCAACAAGGCGCGGCAGGTGCGCGCGTACGCCTCGGCCGTGCACTCGGTCGACCGCGCGTCCGTCGTCGACGCGCTCGCGGGCGACGTCGACCTCGACGTGTTCGTGCAGCTCAACCTCACCGACGACCCGGGGCGGGGCGGCGTGCGGCCCGAGGACCTCGAGCCGCTCGTGGAGCGCGTGCTCGCGGCATCCGCGCTCCGCCTGCTCGGCGTGATGGCCGTGGCGCCGGTGGGGGAGGAGCCGCGGGCGGCGTTCGCGCGGGTGCGCGCCGCCTCGGAACGGGTGCGGGCGCTGTCGCCCGCGTCGACCATGATCTCCGCCGGGATGTCCGGCGACTACCGCGAGGCGATCCTCGAGGGCGCGACACACCTTCGCATCGGGTCGGCAATCACCGGTTTACGGCCGGAGCGCGGTTAATCTTGGCGAGACAGGTTCCACCACAGGAGGCATCGAATGGCTAACCCACTCCGCAAGACCATGGTCTATCTCGGCCTTGCCGACGAGGAGTTCGACTACGAGGAAGCTGCGCCGGCGCCCGTCGCCCCCGCAACCGCCGTCGAGCGCCATGCCCCGCAGCCGGTGGCCAACCGCGCGCCGGTGACGCCCCTTCGCCGCGCGCCCCAGAGAAATGCTGCGCCGACAGAGATGAACGAGATCCTCACAGTGCACCCGCGCGCCTACAAGGACGCGCAGGTCATCGCCGAGAGCTTCCGCGAAGGCATCCCGGTGATCATCAACCTCTCCCAGATGACCGAGCCCGAGGCCCGTCGCCTCGTCGACTTCGCCAGCGGCCTGTCCCTCGGCCTGTACGGCAAGATCGAGCGCGTCACGAACAAGGTGTTCCTGCTCTCGCCCGCCCACGTCGCGGTCAGCGGCGACCAGGCGGAGCCCGAGCGGGATGTCGACGCCACGTTCTTTGCCCAGTCCTAGCGGCGGAGCAGCGGCCGGCAGCAGATCGCCGGTGACCGGATGATCGTGGTATCCGTCATCGCGACGATCCTCAACTACCTGCTGCTCATCTATTTCTTCGTGATGTGGGCGAGGTTCATCCTCGACCTGGCGCGCAATTTCGTACGCGACTGGCGCCCGCGCGGAGCCGGGCTCGTGGCCACCGAGGTGGTCTATGCGCTCACCGACCCGCCGATCAAGGCGGTGCGTCGGGTGGTCAAGCCGCTGCGCGTGGGTGGCATGGTGCTCGACTTCTCGTGGAGCATCGTCATGCTCGCGGTGGTCGTGCTGATCTACGTGACGCTCGTCCTGCGCTGACTCGGGCACGCCGTGTACCCTTGCAGTGCGGTCGTGGATCGCGGACGAATCTTCTGTGAACGCCCGGCATTAGTTTGCTAGCGTTAGCTGATCGTTCATGAAGCAGTGAAGACCCGAGTGTTATCAGAGGTGAGACCATGGCCCTGACGCCTGAAGACGTTGTCAACAAGCGATTCCAGCCGACCAAGTTCCGCGAGGGATACGACCAGGATGAGGTCGATGACTTCCTCGACGAGGTCGTCGTGGAGCTCCGTCGTCTCAACCAGGAGAACGAGGAGCTTCGCCAGCGCCTGATCGCCGGGGAGTCGCGCATCAGCGAGCTCCAGCGGAGCGCCAGCAGCCAGGCGTCTGCGCCCGCCGCACCGGCGCCCGTCGCCGAGCAGCCGCAGTTCCTGCCCCGCCCGTCGTCGCGCC
>JAODAU010000013.1 GCA_025463615.1 Microbacteriaceae bacterium
CGAGCAAGTAGCCGACGAGGCCACCGATGATCGACGGTACGGGGCTGTAAGCCGTCTGGGTGGCGATGAGATCTTCGAGCGGGAAGGACGTCAACATTGGTTCTCCTCTGAATGGACGCCCCGACACTATCGGCGCCCCGAGTGTTCCTTGTGTGTCGTCCGAAAGTCGGCGTGTCGTGCAGGGGTTTGTCGCCTGTTCAGGGGGTGGATGCGCGCAGTGCCACGGTTCCGGCGAAGGGCTCGGCCAGCCGGGAGTCCGCCTCCGGCGAGTCGGCGAGGGCCAGTTCGAGCGCCCGGGCGCCGATCTCGGCGAGCGGGAGCGCGACTGTTGTAAGCGACGGTGTCACGTCTTGCACGAGCGGGATGTCGTCGAAACCTGCCACCGCGATGTCGGCGCCGTGCGTGAGTCCCGCGTCGCGCATGGCGGCCATCGCGCCGAGCGCCATCACGTCGGTGACCGCGAAGACGCAGCCAGGACGCTCGCCGGCGGCGAGGAGCGCAGCCATGGTCTCGTAGCCTCCGTCACGGGAGAAGGCGCCCGGCACGACCCGCGCATCCGGCACGATGTCGAGAAAGCCGCTGACACTTTCGCGAGCGGTGAGCAGATTCTCCGGGCCACCGAGCACGAGAAAGTCGGCATAACCGAGCTGCACCAGGGCGCGAGCGAGGGATGCAGCGCCCTCGCGGTTCTGCACCGGCACCGACCGCAGGCCCGGGGCGGCCGCACCGATGAGCGCAACGCGCGCCCCGCCGCGTTCGATGGCGATCAGCTCGGCCGCGCTTCCCCCGGGCGCACCGACCGCATCCAGGTGCCGGCTGCCGGCGAGGATGACGGCACGCGGTCGCTGACCCTTGAGGGCCACGAGCGTCGCCGCCTCGCGGGCCGCGTCGGCGCCCGTCGCGGTGAGCGTGACGATCAGGCCCCGCTCATCCGCGACCCGGATTACACCGGAGGCGATGCTCGAGAAATACGGGTCCGCGATGTCGCCGACGACGATCGCGACGGTGTTGGTCGTGCCGCGCGCAACCGCCTGGGCCTGCACGTTGGCGCTGTAGCCGAGAGCGGCGGCCGAGGCGAGCACGCGGCGTTGCAGCTCGGCGTTGACCTTGCGAGTGCTGCCGTTGAGGGCACGGGATGCGGTCGCAAGCGACACCCCCGCATGCGCGGCCACCTGCGCCAGCGTCGCCGCACTCTCACTCACGGCTCCCACCCTACCGAGCGGGCGCCGTCAGGGCCGGGGTGCTGGCGCGGATGATCGGGTATGCCGGAACCGTGCGGTCACTCGACGTGGAGTTCAGCGCGCGGTCGATGGCTTCGGAGGCGACCGCGTCGAGGGCGACGTGCACCGTGGTCAGCGGAGGGACCACATCCCGCAGCGTGGTGATGTCGTCGAACCCGGCCACAGCGATGTCGTCGGGGATGCGCAGACCGCGGGCGCGCAGGCCGGCGATGGCCCCCAGCGCCATGTCGTCGGTGATCGCGAAGACGAGCTGCAGCCGCTGCAGCTCGCTGTCATCGAGGCTGAGGATGTGGTCGCGCGCGCCCTCCCAGCTGAAGTCGGGATGCCGCACCACGGTCTCGACCCCGTCGGCGCCGGACTCCGCAAGACCCGCGACGAATCCCTCGACGCGCTGCTGCATGGACAGCAGCGGGGTGGCGCTCCCGAGCACGAGCGCCCGCCGGTAGCCGAGCACGGCCAGTTCGGCGGCGAGCTGCCGGGCGCCCTCGTGGTTGTCGAAGGCGACCGTCTCGAAGGGCAGGTCGCTGCGGCTGATCAGCACGACGCGGCCACCGGTCTCCTCGTAGCGGCGCAGCTCCTCGACGAGCTGGTCGCCCGACGGCGGATCGACGTACCCGGTTCCGGCCAGGATGATCGCGCGCGGCTGCTGCCCGCGCAACTCACGGACCAGCTCCAGCTCCCGGTCGACGCGGCGCTCGGTGACCGCGATGGAGACCCGCAGGTCGGCTGCCTCGGCCTGACGCATGATCGCGGCGGCCATCGCGGAGAAGTACGGATCGGAGATCCCGCTGATGACGAGGGCGACCGTTCGGGATGTGCCGCGCGCGATCGCCTGCGCGGCCAGGTTGGGCGTGTAGCCCAGCTCGTCGGCCGCATCCATGACCCGCTTGCGGTAGCTCTCGGCCACCTTGCGATCGCTGCCGTTCAGCACCCGGGAGGCGGTCGGCTGCGAGACCCCCGCGTGCCGCGCGACGTCGTCCAGGGTGACCGGCCGGCGCGGACCTGCGTCACTCTGAGTCTCGGTCACAGGGCCAAGCCTACCGAAGTCGGCACGCTCCGGGAATGCGGATGCCGAGCCGTGTTTCCGGGAGGTGGGGTGGGTGCGGGTGCGGGTGGGTCGGGTAAGGGCGCGGTCGTCGCCGCTGTCGTCCCGCCGGCACCGCTCGTCGCGCGGACCCGCCCATCCCGAACCTGCGCGCATGTCATGTAGATATGCGCCGACTCGCGGCATATCGACCTTCCCGGCGGGCGGGAAGGTCGATTCGGCGCGACTCGACGCACTATGCGGCGGGTGGCGGGGGCGGGGGCGGAGCGCGGCGTCAGGCGAGGAGCATCCAGGCGAGGCCGGCTCCGCAGACGGCGAAGGAGACGAGCGAGTGGATGCGCCACCGGCGGCGGGCGAGAAGCGCCCGCGCGAGCACCCACGCGACCACCACCACGACCGCAGTCGCGCTAGCTGCCGCGCTCGTCGCGCCGGCCGCACTCGCCGCGCCGGTCCCGAGCATCCCGCCAGCCCCGAGCATCCCGAAACCCGCGCTCATGTCGTGTAGATATGCGCCGACTCGCGGCACATCGACCTTCCCGGTGGGCGGGAAGGTCGATTCGGCGCGACTCAGGGCCATGACGGCCATGAGGAGGAGCATCGCCCAGAGGTCGGCGAGGTGCTCGCGCGCCCAGGCGCGGGTGCGCGCGAGCGGAGCGTAGGCGAACGAGAGCAGCGCCAGCGCCAGAGCAGCAGCGATCATCGCCGCCGGCTCGTGCCCGGCAAGCGTCGCCCACACCATCGCGCCCGCCGGCAGCACTCCGTGGGTGAGCGTCCATAGCGCCGCAGCCACCGCCGTAGCCGGCATCGCCGGCGCATCCACCGCCGCAGCCGGCGTCGCCGACGCATCCACCGCTGAAGCCGGCGGCGTCCCGGGCGGCGCAGACTCGTGCGAAAGGTGGGGTTCCGCGACCGTGAACCGCACCTTTCGCACGAGTGGACGCGCGGGCGCCGGGGCGAGGGTCACGCGCGCCAGAGGGTCTTCACGTTGGTGAACTCGCGGATGCCGAGTGCGGAGAGTTCGCGACCGTAGCCCGAGTCCTTCACTCCGCCGAACGGCAGCTGGGGGAACGATGCCGTCAGGCCGTTGACGAAGACGCCTCCCGCCTCGATCCCGTCCTGGAAGAGCAGGGCCTCGGCGTCGTCGTTGGTCCACACGCTCGAGCTCAGCCCGAAGTCGCTGTCGTTGGAGAGTGCGATCGCCTCGGCGGCGCTCGAGACCTTGTAGAGGCAGGCGACCGGGCCGAAGCACTCCTCGCGGTAGATGCGCATCTCGGGCGTGACCCCGGTGAGTACGGTCGCGGGGTAGAACCATCCTGGGCCGTCTGGCACGGTACCGCCGGTGAGAACGTCGGCGCCGAGTGCGCGCGCATCGTGAACCAGTTCGTGCGCATCGCGGCGGCCCTGCTCGGTGGCGAGAGGTCCGAACGAGGTGCCGGGATCGAACGGATCGCCGGCGACCTGCGCGCGCATCCCGGCCACGAAGGCCGCTTCGAACTCGGCGTAGACGTCTTCGTGCACGTAGTAGCGCTTGGCGGCGATGCAGCTCTGGCCCGAGTTCTGCACGCGGGCGTTGACGCCGGCGGTCGCGGCGGCAGAGACGTCCGCCGACGGCATGACGACGAACACATCCGTGCCGCCGAGCTCGAGCACCGACTTCTTGATGTTGCGCCCGGCCGCCTCGGCCACCGACGATCCGGCGCCGACCGAACCGGTCAAGGTGACGGCACGGATGCGCGGGTCGTCGAGCAGAGGAGCGATAGCCGCGCCCTCCACGAGCAGCGTCTGGAAAGCCCCGGCAGGGAACCCGCCGCGGGCGAACAGGGAGCCGAGGTACAGCGCGCTCTGCGGGACGCTCGAGGCGTGCTTCAGGATGCCCGTGTTCCCGGCCATGAGCGCGGGCGCCGCGAACCGGATCACCTGCCAGAACGGGTAGTTCCACGGCATGACGGCGAGCACGGCGCCGATCGGCTGGTACCGCACGCTCACAGCAGAGGCGCCGACGTCGGCGGGCTGCACAGGATGCTCGTCGGCCAGGTACTCCTCGGCGTGGTCGGCGTACCAGCGCATCCCGCGGGCCGACTTCGACACCTCGTACTTCGCGGTGCCGATGGTCTTGCCCATCTCGGTGGAGACGAGGGACGCGACCTCCTCGAGTTCGGCGTCGAGGAGGTCCGCGGCCGCGCACATCCACTCCGCCCGCTGCGCGAAGGTGGTCGCGGCGAGGTCGCGGTAGGTGCCGTGCGCCCGGGCGACGATCTCTTCGATCTGTTCCGCGGTGTGCGGTTCGAAGGTCTTGAGCGTCTCGCCGGTGGTCGGGTTGACGGTGGCGATGGCCATGCTGACTCCTTTGTTCTGCGGTTGGCT
>JAODAU010000027.1 GCA_025463615.1 Microbacteriaceae bacterium
GCGAACAGGTCGTCGTCGTGGAAGGTCAGGCCGTATGCGCCCAGCTCGTCGAGCTTGGTGACCGCCTCGACAACGTCGAGCTGCGGGCGGGTCGGGCCGCCGAACGGGTCGGTGCCGTTGTAGCCGACGGTCCACAGACCGAAGGAGAACTTGTCGTCGCGGGAGGGTGTGAGGGCCATGGCTATCCTTGCGTCAGCGTCGTCGGTGATTTGTTGTGTACTTTAACATATTAGACACAGGCGGTCAGGGCAGACAAGCAGGGGAGACGATGTGACCACGAACTGGTCGGGCAACTACACCTACCGGGCCGCTCGCCTGCACGAGCCGGCGACCCTCGACGAGCTGCGCGCGATCGTGCGTGACGCGTCGGCGCTGCGGGTGCTCGGCAGCCGGCACTCCTTCAACGGCATCGCCGACAGCACCGGCGACCAGGTCTCTCTCGCCGGTCTCGACCCCGACATCCGCATCGAAGCGGATGCCGCCACCGTGAGCTTCAGCGCCGGCACCCGTTACGGCGACCTCGCCCGCGTGCTGCGCCCGGCCGGCTGGGCGCTGCACAACCTCGCCTCGCTCCCCCACATCTCCGTCGCCGGCGCCGTCGCCACGGCGACCCACGGATCGGGCATCGCGCTGGGCAACCTCTCCACGGCGGTGCTCGGGCTCGAGATCCTCCGCGCCGACGGCGAGCTCGTCGCGCTCGACCGCGACTCCGCGGACTTCACCGGTGCGGTCGTGGGACTCGGGGCGCTCGGCGTCGTCACCCGGCTCACCCTCGCCATCGAGCCGACGTTCGACGTGGCGCAGACCGTCTTCCTCGGGCTCGACTGGGACACCGTCTCGCGGCGCTTCGACGAGATCATGGGCGCCGCGTACAGCGTGAGCCTGTTCACCGACTGGAGCGACCGCGGGGTGCAGCAGGTCTGGGTGAAGAGCCGTGGCGAGGCCGTGACCGAGCTGGCCGGGGCTGCGCTGGCGACCAGCCCGCAGCATCCGATCCTCGGTGCGCCAGCCGACTTCGCGACCGAGCAGCTGGGCGTGCCCGGCCCGTGGGACCAGCGGTTGCCGCACTTCCGGCTCGAGTTCACGCCGAGCAGCGGCGAGGAGATCCAGACCGAGTACCTGCTGTCACGGTCGAGCGCGCCCGAGGCCATCGCGGCGGTGCGCGCCATCCAGCCGCTGTTCGCCGACCTGCTTCTCGTCTCCGAGATCCGCACGATCGCCGCCGACGAGCTCTGGCTCAGCACCGCCTACCAGCGCGACTCGCTCGCCTTCCACTTCACCTGGAGGCGCGACCAGGCCGCCGTGGATGCCGTGCTCCCGGCCCTCGAGGCGGCCCTCGCGCCGTTCGCGCCGCGCCCACACTGGGGCAAGGTCTTCGCCTCCTTCGCCGCGGACTACCCGCGCCTGGGCGACTTCGCCGAGCTGCTCGACCGCTGGGACCCGCGCGGCGTCTTCCGCAACGACTTCGTGCGCAGCCTCCTCACGGAATAGCGGGTCGAGCCTGTCGAGACCTCACCAGGGCAATTCGTCGGGGAGGTCTCGACAAGCTCGACCCGCATGGCTGGGGCTCTACCCGCGGCTAGAACGCGGTGGGGTCGGCGATCAGGGCCTCGAAGGCGAGCTCGCCCGCGCCGATCATGAGCAGGTCGGCTCCGAGCTCCGCCGGGCGGATGGCGAGGCCGTCGGCCGAGGCGGCGAGCGCGCCGAGGTGCTCGAGCCGCGACGGATCCGCGCCCTGCAGCGCCGCGAGGAACCCGCCCAGCAGCACCAGCCGCGGGTTGAGCAGGTTGACCGCGTTGCGCAGCGCGACGGCGAGCAGGTCGAGCTGGCGGCCGATCTCCGCGGTGACGAGCGGGTCGGTGCTGGTGGCGAGCGCGCCGGCCAGCCGGTCGACGGACTCCGACCCGAGCCCGGTCACCTCGAGCAGCCGCTCGCGCCGCACCTCCGTCTCGAGGCAGCCGACGCCGCCGCAGTGGCAGGCGACGCCGTAGGGGTTGACCGAGGTGTGACCGAGCTCGCCCGCGAAGCCCTCCGCGCCGCTGAGCGGCTGGCCGCCCGCGATGATGCCGCCGCCGATGCCGCTCGCGCCGCCGTTCACGTAGATGAGGTCGCCGACCCCGCGGCCCGCGCCGAACGCGCTCTCGGCACGGGCGCCGAGCCGGGCATCGTTGGCGGCGGAGACGGGGAGGGCCGTGGCATCCTGCAGCATCGCGGCGAACGGTTCGTCGTGCCAGCGCAGGTGGGGTGCGAGCCGCACCAGGCCGTCGGATGCCCGCACCAGGCCCGGCACGGCGACGCCGATTCCCGTGATCCGGTGGGTCGCGGCGAGGCCTGGGCGCAGCTCGTCGAGGGCGCGCGCGGTGATGGCCACGGCATCCGCGGCGCTCGGCAGGCCGTCGACCGGGCGCCGCACCGTCGTGAGCACCGTGCCGCCGAGGCCGATCACGCCCAGGGTGATCGCGTCGATCTCGGGGTTGACCGCGATGCCGACCGGGGTGTCGCTGGGCTTGACAATGGGGCTCGGGCGGCCGACCTGGTTGGTGCTGGGGGCGTCCTCCTCGCGCACGAGGTCGCGCTCGACGAGGTCGGCGACGAGCGCACCGATGGTGGAGCGGTTGAGGCCCATGCGCTGCGTGAGCTGCGAGCGCGACATGCCGCGGTTGTGGTGCACGAGCTCGAGGATGACCGAGAGGTTGTGCCGGCGCACGTGGTCGTTGCTGTTGCCTCGAGCGGCGCCGCCGGGCTCGATCTGGGTCATCCGGCCAACCTACCGGGTCGCTTGACTATGACGAGCGTCATAGTGGATGATCGAGGGGTCACTATGACGATCGTCTTACTCTCGAGGAGCTCCCCATGCCCATGATCGACGTCTACGCAACCGCCGGCACCTTCGCCGACAAGCACACGCTCGCGGCGGACCTCGCCACCACGCTCATGGGCATCGAGGCCGTGCCGAACATCCCGATGTTCCGCCAGAACACCGCCGGCTTCGTGCACGAGCTGCCCGCGGGCGACCTCTCCAAGGTCGACGGCGAGAGCAACTACGTTCGCGTGCAGGTGCTCACCAACGCGGGCGCGCTGGACCGCGACAAGCAGCTTGCGGTCGTCGAGCAGTTCACCCAGATCGTGGCGGATGCCGCGGGCGACCCCACGCTCACCGCGCGCACCTGGGTGCTGCTCACCGAAGCCGTTCCCG
>JAODAU010000075.1 GCA_025463615.1 Microbacteriaceae bacterium
TGATCGTCACCCGCGGGCCGCGCTCCGCACACCACTGACAGCCGCCGCGACTCCGCCGTTCCAGGGCGCGCCGTGGCCGGGGAGCACCCACTTCGCCTGCACGACCTCGGTGAGGTGGTCGAGCGACGCGAGGGCCGCGTCGGGTTCGTCGGTGAACGGCGCGGGCTGCGGCCCCCGCTTGCCGGTCAGCACGTGACGGGTGGTTAGCGCATCGCCCACGAAGACCGCGTCGACGGCCGGCACCGACACCGCGATGCTTCCCGGCGAGTGGCCGGGCATCGAGATGACGCGTGGTGATCCCGGAAGATCGAGCACCTGGCCGTCGTGAACGGGCACGACCTCCTTCAGATAGGTCGTGCGCAGGCCGCCCTTGCGGGTGGTGTAGCCGAGAAAACGGAGGGTCGCGCCGAGTTTCATGTGTCCCCAGGCCGGCGACGTCTTCTCCTCGCCGCGCGCTCGCGCCGCATCCTCCTCGTGCACGTAGATCGGCACGTTATGGTCGCGGCGCAGGCGCTCGGCGAAACCGACGTGGTCGGAGTCGCCGTGGGTCAGGATGACGCCGCGGACGTCGTCGACGCTGCGGCCCATGGACTTCAGTTCGTCCTGGAGGTCGCGCCAGTTGCCGGCGAGGCCCGCGTCGATGACGGTGATGCCGTTCTCGTCTTCGACGAGGTAGGCGGCGACGAGGTCGGAGCCGATGCGGTGGAGGGAAGGTGCGAGTTGCATCGTGACGCCTTTCGGGCGGATGGCCTCGAACCGGACGTTCGGGGTATGATGGCTACGATACATAGCCATCATGGCTAAGGTCAATAGCCAGCAGACGACCACAGCAGGGAAAGGCCATCATGCCCACACCGGACCGCACCTCCCTGACCGAGATCGTCGCCGCGGGCATCGTGATCCTCGAATCCGGCGGCCTCGACCGCCTCACCATGCAGGCCGTGGCCGAGCGGGTCGGCGTGCGCGCGCCATCGCTGTACAAGCGCGTGCGAAGCAGGGATCACCTCATCGAGCTCATCGCCGAGCGGACGCTTCACGATCTCACGGAGCACCTCGACGCCGCCGCCGGACGCCCTGGATCCGACCCCCGCGAGAATCTGCGTTCCGTCGCCCGAGAGTTTCGCTCCTTCGGCCGCTCCCGCCCCAATTCCTACGGACTGGTCTTCTCCCAACCCCGCGAGATCGCCAACCCGTCCGAGGCTCTGCTGGCCTCCGCGAGCAGGCCGGTTCTCGACATCACGACCGCCCTCGTCGGCCCCGACGACGCTCTCGAGGCCGCACGAACGGTCACAGCCTGGGCGACCGGCTTCATCTTCCTCGAACTGGGCGGGCGCTTTCGACTGGGCGGCGACGTCGAGCGCGCGTTCGACTTCGGTGTGGACCTGCTCGCGGATGCGCTGCGGGCAGCGAGCGATCCGCATCCCGAACCTGTGGCACGCTGACAGGATGCACGTTCTCGACAACACCGCCTGGCACGCGCTGACCGGCGCTCACGCTGAATTCGCGGTCGGCGACGACCACGCCAAGCGGTATCGCCGCGACGTCTCCCCCTTCGCCGCCGTCGCCGACCCGGCGGATCCGCGAGCGTGGGACCACCTCGCGCAGCTCGTCGAGCCCGGCGAGGTCGTCGGCGTCTACGCTCCCGAGGCGCCCGCGGGGTGGCGAACTCTCGGAGCCTATGACGCGCTCCAACTCGTCTACACCGCCGACCACCCACCCGTGACCCCGGACATACCGCTCGTCGATCTCGGCGACGCCGACGTCGCCGACATGACCGACCTGGTCGAGCGCACCAAACCCGGGCCGTTCCTGCCGCGCACGATCGAGTTCGGCGGCTACCGGGGCGTGCGTGTCGACGACCGGCTGGCGGCGATGGCGGGTCAGCGGATGCGCCCCGACGGCTGGTGCGAGGTCAGCGCGGTCTGCACAGATCCCGAGTTCCGCGGCCGGGGGTTCGCCGCACGCGCGATGGCCGCCGTGATCGAGGGCATCCTGGAGCGCGGCGAGCGCCCCTTCCTGCACGTCGAACGGGAGAACCAGCGCGCTGTGCAGGTATACGAGAAGCTCGGATTCGAGCGCCGAAGCGACAAGAGCATCCTGGTGCTCGAACGCCTCTGACCTCGCCACGGCCGCGCCGAGCCGGCGACCGCTACATCGTGTCGAGAATCCCCACGAGCTGCTCGAACGTCGTCATCGGGTTCAGGATGGCGAACCGCGTGTTCGGCCGCCCGGCGTGCGAGCTCGGCGTGACGAACGCCCGCTGCTCCGCGAGCAACCGCGCGGACCAGTCGGCGTAGTTCGACCGCGACCACCCGTCGCGCTCGAACACGACGACGGAGAGCTGCGGTTCGCGCACCAGCCGGAAGCCATCGCGCGACTCGATCTCGCGCGCGATGTCCTGCGTCAGACGGAGCGACGCGCTGACCGCATCCCGATACGCCGCAGCCCCGTAGGTCGCCAACGAGAACCAGAGGGGCAGCCCGCGCGCCCGCCGGGTGAGGTGGGCCGCGTAGTCGGAGGGGCTCCACTCGGCGGTCTCG
>JAODAU010000118.1 GCA_025463615.1 Microbacteriaceae bacterium
ATCCATCCCGCTGCGGGCGGTCGAGGCGATCGCGGTCCCGCCGGTCGAGGTCCCGGCGACCGGACCGTCCGTGCTTGTCACCGACGTGCAGTGCACGGTCAGGCCGCGCGGCTCGGCACCGGTGCACGCGCTGCGCGGTGTCTCGCTCAGCGTCGGCCAGGGCGAGGCGCTCGCGATCGTCGGCGAGAGCGGATCGGGCAAGTCCACCCTCCTGCGCGTGGTCGCGGGACTCACCGCGCCGACCTCCGGCTCAGTCTCACTCGGCGGCGCCGCCCAGATGGTGTTCCAGGATGCCGGATCCTCCCTCACCCCCTGGCTCACGGTCGGCGAGACGCTGCGCGAGCGCCTGCGCCCCCTGAAGCTCTCCCGCGCCGAGTCCACCGCCCGGGTCGAGCGCGCGCTCGAAGAGATCGGGCTCCCCGCGGCCGTCGCGCGGGTGCGGCCCGCCGAGCTCTCCGGCGGACAGCGCCAGCGCGTGGTGCTGGCCCGGGCCACGATGATCCCGCCGGCCGTGCTGCTCTGCGACGAGCCGACCAGTGCGCTCGACGCGTCGCTCGCCGCGAGCGTGCTCAACCTCATCCGCGACCTGCGCGAGCGGCTCGACATGACCGTGCTCTTCGTGACGCACGACCTCGCCGTCGCCCGGCTCATGGGCGACCGTATCGCCGTGATGAACCGCGGGCAGATCGTGGAGGTCGGCGCCGCCGACGACGTGATCGCCAACCCGACCGACGAATACACGGCCTCGCTCATCGCGTCCGTGCCCGAGATCGCCGCGAGCGCGGCATCGTGAGCGCGACCACCCCCGCCCTCTCCCGCTGGAGGCCGCTCGCGGTCTCGGTGACGGATGACCGCCGGCTCAGCATCGCCCTCGTGGCGCTGCTCGTCGTGGTGACGCTGGTGGCGATCTTCGCGCGGCTGCTCGCGCCGCACGACCCGATCCAGCCGGTCGGCGACCTCAACCTGCCGCCGGGGAGCGCCGGATTCCCGCTCGGCACCGACGCGATCGGCCGCGACCTGCTCTCCCGCACCCTCTACGGCGTGCAAGCCAGCTGGTTCAGCGCGCTGCTCGTGGTGGCGGCCGGCCTCATCATCGGCGGCGTGATCGGCGTCGTCGCGGGCGTGGTGGGCGGCTGGGTGGATGGCGTGCTCATGCGCCTCACGGACCTCTTCCTGGCCCTGCCCGCGGCCCTCGTCGCCATCGCGATCGTGGCCGCGCTCGGGCACGGGCTCGCCAACACGCTCATCGGCGTGACCGTCGTGTGGTGGCCGTACTACGCCCGCATCATCCGCGGGGAGACGCGATCCGTCGCCTCGCGGCCGCACGTCGAGGCCGCGCGGCTGGCCGGCATCTCGCGCGCGCGGGTCGTGTTCCGCCACGTCGTGCCCGGTGTTCTTCCGACCGCCGTCGTCACTGCGAGCCTGGACATCGGCAACGTCATCCTGCTGCTCGCCGGCCTCTCGTTCCTCGGTCTCGGCCAGTCGCAGCCGGCGCCGGAGCTCGGCTCGGACACCGCCAGCGGACTCAGCCAGTTGCTCAGCGAGTGGTGGGTTCCCGTGGTTCCCGGCCTGGCGGTCACCGCGCTCAGCCTCGTCGCCAACCTCGGCGGCGACGGCATCCGCACCCTGCTCACCAGGAGGCGGTAGGCCATGACCGGATACCTCACCCGCCGCCTCGGCGCCGCAGTCGTTCTGCTGCTCGTGCTCGCGGCCATCATCTTCTTCCTTCAGTCGATCTCGCCCGGCGACCCGGTCAAGGCGTACCTCGGGGCGAATGCGCCGCGCGCGGCCGTCGAGGCGGAGCGGCACAGGCTCGGGCTCGACCAGCCGGCGATCGTGCAGTTCGGGCGCTTCCTGCTCGGCATCGCGCAGGGCAATCTCGGCGTCTCGTTCCGAACGCACCGGCCCGTGCTGGCCGACCTCGCCACGTACCTGCCCGCCACGATCGAGCTGGTCGTGACGGCGTTCATCCTCGCCCTGCTGCTCGCGACGCTCTTCGCCTTCTCGGCGGCGCTGCGCTGGCGCGGCAGCAGCGTCTACCGCGGGGTGCTGCTGGTGGGGGCGACGGCGCCGGCGTTCCTGCTGGCCATCGGCGGCATCATCCTCTTCTACCAACAGCTCGGCTGGCTGCCCGCCTCGGGCCAGGGGCCGGACGATCCCGGGCCCACCGGCTTCCTGTTGATCGACACGCTCGTGCACGGCGACGGCGCCGGGTTCGCCGACAGCCTCGCGCACCTGGTCCTGCCGGCGCTCGTGCTGTCGATCGCGCCGGCGATCGGAATCGGCAGGATCCTGCGCTCCAGCCTCGAGGCGACCCTCTCCGCCGACTACGTGCGCACGGCCCGCTCGAAGGGGCTGCGCGAGGGCCGGGTGCTGCTCAAGCACGTGCTGCGCAACTCGATCGGCCCGGCGCTCTCCATGGCCGGCCTGCAGCTCGGCTTCATGTTCGCCGGCGTCGTGGTGGTCGAGCAGGTCTTCAGCTGGCCGGGCATCGGCAACTACCTGGCCAACAGCATCCCCGTCTCCGACTTCCCCGCGATCGCGGGCGTGACGCTCGTGCTCGGCACCATCTACGTCCTGACCAACACCGCCGTGGACCTGCTCCAGGCGGCCGCTGACCCGCGCATCGTGGCGTAGGGCCTGGTTAAAACCACCCCCAATAGGTAAAGAAGGAGCTCCACGTGCACACAGCAAGAAAGCGGATGCGCGGCCTGATCGCCGCATCAGCGCTCGTCCCCCTGCTCGCGCTCGCCGGATGTGCGGCGAACACGGCCAAGACCGCCGCCCACCCCGCGCCGACCGACGGTGTGCTCACCGTCGGGCTCCTCGGCGACATCGGCCAGCCGCCGGACCCGGACATCTACTACGCCAACAACGGCACCGCCCTCATCATCAACACGTATGAGGGGCTCGTGCAGTACAAGAACAACGTCAGCGACGTGCAGATCGCGCCGCGGCTCGCGACATCCTGGACCGTCTCGCCCGACAAGACGGTCTACACGTTCAAGCTCCGCAGCGGCGTGACCTTCCACGACGGAACGCCGTTCACCTCGGCCGCCGTCAAGGTCGCGTTCGATCGCCGAATCGCGGTCAAGGGCGGCGCGGCCTACATGGTCAGCGGCGTGAAGAGCGTGGACACCCCGGATGACCTCACCGCCGTCGTCACCCTCGACGCCCCCAACTCGGCCTTCCTCGACGAGCTCGCCTCGCCGTTCGGGCCCAAGATGGAGTCGCCGACGGGGCTCGCCAAGAACGCGGGCAGCGACGACGCCCAGACCTACCTGCAGACGCACGACCTCGGGACCGGGCCGTACGAGCTCACCGGCGCGCAGGTCGGCACGAAGTACGAGCTCACGCAGTACGACAAGTACTGGGGCACGAAGTCGCCGTTCACCAAGATCGAGCTGCCGGTGTTCACCGACGCCTCCGCGCTCGAGCTTGCGTTCGACAAGGGCGACGTCTCGATGATCGCGGCGGCCCTGCCGTCATCCGCCCTCAAGAAGTATGCGAACTCGTCGTTCGCCGACAACTACTTCCTGCCCACCCTGCAGTCGGCGCTCATCACGGTGAACCCGTCGAAGTCGTTCTTCAAAGACGTGGATGCCCGCATGGCCTTCATGTCGGCGATCGACAAGAAGAAGCTGGTGAGCCAGGTGCTCGGGTCGCGCTCCAGCGTCGCGACCACGATGTACGCCAAGGGCATGATCAAGGGCGGCGCCGACAAGCAGACGATCCCCTACGACCCGTCGATCATGAAGAAGTACGCCTCGTCGGCCTCCGACAAGAACCTCGTCATCGGCTACGCGACCGGCAACCCGAACGCGGAGCAGATCGCCAACATCCTGGCGGCGCAGCTCATCGCCGACGGGCTGAAGGCGACCGCGCAGTCGTACACGACCTCCACCGTCTTCGGCTGGGAGAACGACCCGACCAAGGGCCCGGATGCCTTCATCGACGGCAACAACGGACCGGACGGCGGCAGCCCGTACCTCTGGGGCCACGTCTTCTGGGACGCGAGCGGTGGCATCAACTACTTCCTCTGCAACGACGACAAGACGAACTCGCTGCTCAACGAGGCGCTGGCCACCGGATCCGAGGACACCTACATCGCCGCGGCGAAGCAGTACGAGTCGACCGGCTGCTACATGAACCTCTCCTACAACAAGGACTGGGTCGTGTCGCAGAAGTGGCTCACCGGCGTTCCGGAGTCGCAGAACCTCGGCGCCAACGAGCTCAACTTCGCGCTGCTCGGCATCAAGAAGTAACCGTGGCGCAGCGCCCGGGTCGTGTCGCGCAGGCACGGCCCGGGCCCTGCGCTGTCGCGAGCGCGCGGCATCCGACAGAATCAAGGATCAGGACATGACGACGATCACCCAGCCGGAACCGAGGAAGATGACGAAGGCCACGGACGACGGCACCAAGCCCGACTCTCTCTCTCGCCAGATCTACGCCCGCCTGCGCGAGGACATCATCCGGGGCCGCTATCCCGAGGGCAGCCGCCTTGCGGAGCAGCGGCTGGCCGAGGACCTCGAGGTCTCGCGGGTGCCGCTGCGCGAGGCGGTTCCGCTGCTCGAGATGGACGGCTTCGTGCGCACGTTCCCACGCCGCGGCGCCGTCGTGTTCCGGTGGGACGAGAAGGCCGTCGACAACCTCTTCGACCTGCGCCTGACCATCGAGGTGGGCGCGGCCCGGTACGCGGCTCGCCAGGTGGGGGCCGGGGCATCGATGGAGGCGCTGGATGCCGCACTCGCCCTCTCGCAGGACGTCGTGCCCGAGCGCGACGCCTACCAGATCGCGCAGACCAGCACCTGGTATCACGAGGCGATCGTCGACACCGCCGACAACGAGCTGATGAGCCAGCTCATGCGCACCATATCGGGCCGCATGATGTGGCTGTTCTACCTCACCTCGCAGCTCGACGTGGAGGACGCGTTCCACGACCACGAGAACCTGCGCAACGCGATCGCGAGCGGCAACGAGCGCGTCGCAGAGTCGGTCGCCTACGCCCACATCGAGCGCGACCGGGTGCCCTCGTTCGCGGCGCTGCGAGAGCGCGGCGAGCTCGCCTGACCCCGCGAAGGGCAATCTTCGACCCTTCCCACCACATCCAAAGGGACGAAGCCTGCCCTTCGCGCGTTCCGGCGCGGCCGGTCACCTACCACGCTTACCCTTAACCCATGAGCCTGGCTGTGGAGACCGCGGATGCCGCGCCCCTCCGCACCACGTACGCCCCCGCGCGCCCCGTCGACCTCAAGCAGACCCTCCGCCCGCTGCACCGCGGCACCGGCGACCCGACGATGCGCTGGGACGACTCGGGCGTCTGGCGCACCTGGTCCACGCCGAGCGGCCCCGCCACCCTCCACCTCGCCCAGCGCGGCAGCGCCGTGGAGGCGGTGGCCTGGGGGCCGGGTGCCGAATGGGCGATCGCCGGCGTGCCCGAGCTGCTCGGCGAGGGGGACGACGAGGGCGACTTCGACGTGAGCGCCAACCCGTTCCTGCACGAGACGCGCCGCCGCAACGCCGGCCTGCGCCTGATGCGCACGCGGCTCGTCTTCGAGATGATGCTCGCCGCGATCTTCGAGCAGAAGGTGACGGGCAAGGAGGCCCGGCACGCCTGGCGCGTGATCATCACCAAGCACGGGCAGGCTGCGCCGGGGCCGGTGCCCGTCGGCATGCGGGTGTTCCCCACCGTGGCGGCCTGGCGCCGGGTGCCGTCGTGGGAGTGGCATCGCGCCGGTGTGGGGCCGGAACGGTCTGACACCGCCATGCGGGCTGCGGCGGTCGCGACATCCCTCGAGCGCACGCTCGCCCTGGGGCGCGGCGGGCCGGCGGTCGAGCGGGCGCTGCGCAGCATCCCCGGGGTGGGCGTCTGGACCGCCGCCGAGACGATGCAGCGCGCCCACGGCGACCCGGACTCGCCGAGCGTGGGCGACTACCACCTGCCGGCCGTGGTGGGCTGGGCGCTCATCGGCAAGCCGGTGGACGACGACGGGATGCTCGAACTGCTCGCGCCCTGGGCCGGGCACCGCCAGCGGGTCATGCGACTGATCGAGGCGAGCGGCTTCGCCAAGCCACGCTTCGGGCCGCGAATGGCGATCCCCGAGCACCGCAGCCGTTAGCAAACGCACAACCCGCCGCGCGGTGACCCCGCGCGGATTGTGCCGCCCCGACAGGCGAATGGTCGATGGCGCGGCACGCCGCTAGCGTGTCGGCGTGCACTTCATCTTCAGGACCTTCCTCGTCTGGCTCAAACGCAACGGGCCGCGGATCGGGCTGCTCGACGTGGGCCGCATCGCGTTCCGGGTGCTGCCCACCGACATCGATGTGATGGGCCACATGAACAACGGCATCTACCTGTCGGTGCTGGACCTCGGGCGCATGGACCTGCTGCAGCGGTCGGGCGCGTGGTCGAAGATGATCCGGGCGGGCATCCTGCCGGTCATGGCGAACGCCACCATCACGTACCGCAAGTCGCTGCTGCCCTGGAAGAAGTTCTGGGTTGAGACGCGCATCGTCGGCTACGACGAGAAGGCCGTCTACATGGAGCAGCGCATGGTGATCGACGGCGAGATCTACGCGCAGGCGACCCTGCGCGGGCGATTTGTGAAGAAGTCGGGCGGCGTCGCGAGCATCGCGGAGTTCGCGGCCGCGACGGGCATGGACCTGGCGGCGCTTCCGCCGGCGGGGTGGATCGACCGTTGGGTGGCCGACACGTCACTCCCGCCGACGAAAGCGCCTGCTCCGAGCCTCTGGGGTTAGGGGACCAGCGGCTGCCAGAGGGCGAGGGACGTGATGTAGCTCTCGTCGCCGTGGCCCTGGTAGCCCTGCACGGAGACGTAGGTGCCGCCCGCGTGAGTGACCTCGTCGCCGACGGAGTACGCGGCGAAGGGGTCCCACTCGGTGGTGGGGCCGGCCGGGGTGGTCGGCGTCGTCGGGTCGACCGGAGTGATCGGCTCCGTGGGCTCGGTGACCGGGTCCGTCGGCGTCGCCGGCGTGGTCGGGTCGGTGACGGGAGTCGTCGGATCCGTCGGCTGGGTCGGTTGCGTGACCGGGTCGGTGGGCTGCGTCGCCGGGGGAGCGTCCACGGCGCCGGGCTCGACATCCAGGTCGATGGTGTTGTAGAAGGCGTTGCCGGTGTCGGCGATGTCCCAGATCGCGTAGATCACGTGGTAGCCGGTGTAGTCGGCCGGGATCTGCAGCGTGTGCACGGTGGGCTGCGCCGGGATGTCGCCGTGGCCGTCGAACGTGGCGAGCGGCACGAAGTCGGCGCGGCTGAGCGGCGCGTTCTGGTCCCAGCCCGGCTTGGTGATGAAGTACTTCCAGTCGGCGGTGCGGTGGGCCGCGGTCAGGGTCCAGGCCACCGTGAGCGGGCCGGGCGACACGAGGTTCTTCGCCCAGCGGGTGGACGACTGCTCGTCGAGGTTGCCGCCGAACTTGCCGCCGGCCGAGGCGAGCTGCCCGTCGGCCGGGCCGGCCTCGGGGAAGCCCTTCGGCGCCTCGAGGCTCTGCGGCTCGAACTGCACGGCCCCGCGGTCGGCGTTCGCCGACCAGGCCGCGCGGGAGAGCACGGAGGATTCGGGTCCGCCGATGTTCCCGTGGGCGAGCGCGGGCGTCGCGGGGGCGAGAGTGACGGCGATGACGGTGGCCGCCGCGAGCGCTACGGCTGCTGCGGCGATCCGGGAGGGGGAGGGGGTCAGTTTTTTCACTCGCCCACGATAGGGGAGATGGTTACGTAAACACAAAACGACTCACGAAACAGGACGTTACGAGGCGACCGCCGCCTAGTAGTCCTCTTCGACGTCGAGCTCGTCCTCGGACTCGGGTGTCTCGAGCGGACCGGCGCCGAAGTTCGCGGCGCTGGCGGCCGGCGCCGCCTCCTCGAGCAGCTCCTGCGACGCCTTGAGCGCCGCCTCCGCCTCGGCGGGGTCGCCCGCGGCCGCGCCGCCCTGGTTGGCGAACTGGTCGAAATCAGCCATGTCCGTTCCCTTCCGCTCGAGCGCCCTGTGCTGGTGAGCCTAGCGAGGCTTTCAGCGCCAGGTAAAGAGA
>JAODAU010000170.1 GCA_025463615.1 Microbacteriaceae bacterium
GTGGAACTGCTGCAGCAGCACCGTGCGCCACGCGTCATCCAGCTCCGCCGCCGGGTACGCCGTGCCGCGCAGGATGCTGGCCGTCGCCGCCCACAGCTCGGCCTGCCGCAGCAGCGCCTCGCTGTGCCGGTTGCCGCGCTTGGTCTCCTGCTGCGAGATGAGCGCGCCACGGTGCAGCTCGAGGTACATCTCGCCGACCCACACGGGCGGGTCGACGAGCTCGGCCTCCGCCGCGACGAAGAACGAGTGCGGGTCGGTGAGCGCGACCCGCGGCGAGCCGTCGAGGTCGCGTTTGCGGGCGGCCTGCGCGAGCATCTCGCGCGTGGGTCCGCCGCCTCCATCGCCCCAGCCGAACAGGCCGAGCACCTCCTGCGCCGCGCCCTTCTCGCTGAAGGTGCGCTCGGTGCGGGCGAGGTCGGCCGCGCCGAGGTCCGAGTTGTAGGTCTCCGCGGGCGGGAAGTGCGTGAACACGCGCGAGCCGTCGATCCCCTCCCACTGGAAGCTCGAGAACGGCATCGTGTTGGTCTCGTTCCACGACGGCTTCTGGGTGAGGAAGTAACGCGCCCCCGCCGCCCGCGCGATCTGCGGCACGGCGGCGCTGTAGCCGAACGAGTCCGGCAGCCAGACCTCGTCGGTCTCCACGCCGAACTGCTCCAGGAAGTATCGCTTGCCCAGCACGAACTGGCGCGCGAGCGCCTCGCCGCCGGGCATGTTGGTGTCGGACTCGACCCACATGCCGCCGACCGGGCGGATGCGACCGGCCGCCACCGCGGCCCGCACCCGTTCGAACAGCTCCGGCTGCGTCTCCTGCAGCCACGCGTACTGCTGCGCGGACGACGCGGCGAACACGAAGTCCGGATCGCGGTCGATCAGGTCGAGCACGTTCGCGAACGTTCGCGCGACCTTGCGAACGGTCTCGCGCGTCGGCCACAGCCAGGCGCAGTCGATGTGCGCGTGGCCCACGGCGGAGACGTTGAGCGCGCTGGCCGGCGCCGTCGCGGCGAGCACGGGCGCGAGCGCCTCGCGGCCGATCGCGGCGGTGCCGGAGATGTCCTCCGGGTCCATGAGGTCGACCATGCGCTCCAGCGCGTGCACGATCTCGGCGCGGCGGGCGCCGTCGCGCGGCAGCACGTCGACGAGGCCGTCGAGCGTGACGACATCCTGCAGCAGCTCCCAGACGGCCAGGTCGCGGCGCGCGACGTCGAGTCGCACCAGGCGGTAGTGCGGGTCCTCGCCCGAGGTCGCGGTGTCGCCGAGGTGCGTCGGCTCGTACTCGTACGGCACCTGCACCATCGGGTTCGCGGCGGCCTCGAGCAGCAGCCGGAACGGGCCGGATGTCCGCAGCGGCACCCACGCGTTCAGCGGCTCGATCGCCTTCACGATGGTGCCGTCGGGGCGGTACGCCGTGGCCTCGGCCTGGAAGCCGGGCTGGTCGCCGGTGAATCCGAGGTCGACGACCAGCTCGGCCTCGCCCGGCCCCCACTCGGCCGGGGTTTCGCCGCGAACGTCGAACCAGACCGTGTCCCACGGTCGGCCCCACTGCGAACCGACCGCGAACGGTTCGAAGGCCTGCGCGATCGCGTGTGCGAACGGCACCGGTTCGCCGCCCACGGTCCACGCGGTCAGCTCGACCGGGCGCGTCTCGCTGTAGAGGGCGGGCTGAATGCGGAAGCGCGCGAAACGGCGCACGCGCTGCATGGCCAGCGTCGAAGCATCCAGTCGCACCCGTCCGTTCGGATTGGACTCCTCGGTCACGCTTCTGGCTCGCGCGAGGCGATGAGCTCGCGGGTGTAGTAGTCCACGAGGCCGTCCGGGGACGGCAGCACGGGCCGGTCGAACTCGCCCGTGAGGTACATCGGCGTCACGACGTACGGCTCGCGTGCGCGCTCGGGCCGCGCCCAGCGCACGCCGTTCGCGATCACGCGCTGCACGTCCGGGTGGTGGTAGACGGGGAAGATCTCGTCGCCCGGGCTGAAGTAGAAGACCCGGCCGTAGCCGCGCCGGTAGGTGACGCCGCTGCGGAACACCTCGCCGCCGGAGAAGCTGCTGATGAACACCAGCTCGTCGGGCTCCGGGATGTCGAAGTACTCGCCGTACATCTCCTGGCCGGCGATTTTGATCGGCTGGGGCACGCCCTCCACGATGGGATGCCGCGGCGCGACGGTCCAGTCCAGCTCGCTGTCGCCGTCGTTGCGCCAGCGCAGGCTGCAGGTGGTGCCCATCAGCCGGCGGAAGATCTTGGAGTGGTGCCCCGAGTGCAGCACGATGATGCCCATGCCCTCGAGCACGTGCCGCTGGATGCGGTCGACGACCTCGTCGGTGACCTCCTCGTGCGCGGTGTGGCCCCACCAGAGCAGCACGTCGGTGTTCGCGAGGGTCTCCTCGGTCATCCCGTGCTCCGGGTCGTCGAGCACGCGGGTGTCGACGGTGGCGTCGTCGCCGAGCAGCGAACGGATGCCGGCGGCGATCGTGTTGTGCATGCCGTCGGGGTAGATGCCGCGAACGACAGGGTTCACCTGTTCGTGCCGGTTCTCGCCCCAGACGAGCACGCGGATGGGATCGGATGAGGTCATTGGGCGCCTCCTGACGCGATAGTGGCAGGGGCGGATCCCCAGGCCGGGGTGGCGATGCCGTCGGCGGCGCTGGTCCACGAGCGGAGCACGTCGCGGATGTCGTCGCGCTGCTCGTCGGCGATGGCCTGGGTGAGCGACTCTTCGAGCAGTTCGGCGAGCACGACGCGCTCGCCCCCACGCTCGCCGCTGCGGATCGCGCCCTCGACCATCGCCAGGCTGAGCACGTTCGAGCGGACCTCGTTCTGCGGGGTGGTACCGGTGCGGAGCGCGTTCACGAACTCCTCGAGCGAACCCCAGATGCCTTCGAGTCGATCCGGCACCTCGAATCCCACGCCCTCGGCGTCGACCGTCACGACGTCGTCGCCGTCCCAGGCCGCGGCGCCGTGTTCGCCGTAGGCGTGCCAGTCGGCGTTCCACGAGGTCTGCAGGCCGGGCGTGCAGCGGCTTCCCGCATACGAGAAGCGTGCGCCGGAGGCGAGCTCGAACTCGGCGGTCGCCGCGGCGTCGCCCGCGAACCAGCTCCACGGCGGGTTCCACGAGCTGCAGCGCACCGCGATCGGCTCGTCGCCCGCGACGTAGCGCAGCTGGTCGAAGTGGTGGATCGACATGTCCACGAGCAGCGGATAGGCCATCTGCTCGCGGAAGCCGGGCTCGTGGTCGGCGTGGAAGAACTCCGCGTGCACGGCCGCGAGCGGCCCGAGCTCGCGCACGGCCCCGCGGAACGCCGCGAGGTGATTGAAGTAGCGCCGCGACTGGCTCACCATGAGCAGCCCGCCGGTGAGGTCGGCGAGCGCCACCTGGCGCAGGGCCTCCGCCACGGTCGGCGCGAGCGGCTTCTCGCACAGCACCGGGACCCCGGCGCGCAGCGCCTGCTCGTTCACCACGCGATGTGCCTGCGGCACGGTCACGTTGACCACGGCCTCGGCCCCGGCGCGCTCCGCGACCTCGGCGACGGATGCCCCGACCACCGCATCCGTGAGTCCGAACGCCGCCACCGCGGACTCGGCCAGGCCGAGGTCGAGGTCGACGATGCCGACGGGCTCCGCGTGGGGGGAGGCCGCGAGCATCCGGATCCACTCCCGGCCCATCGCGCCCGCGCCCACGACGACCACCGGGAGGCGGTCTACGGGCGCGCCGGAGCGGTCGGTGCGATCGATCATGGTGCTGGTCATCCTTTCACCGCGCCGCCGAGGCTGGACAGCAGCAGGTACTTGCGAACGAAGATGTAGAGGATGGCGGGGGGCGCCACGTAGACGATCGCGCTGGCCGCGAGGAGCCCCCAGTCCACCGCGTTGTGCTCGCTGAACGCCCGGAACAGCCCGATCGAGAGCGGGTAGAGGTTCTGGCTCTGCAGCATCACGAGCGGGGTGAGGAAGTCGCCCCAGACGTTGAGGAACGTGAGCATCGCGGCGGCTCCGAGGCCGGGGCCGGCGAGCGGCAGCACGATGCGCCGGATCGCCTGGAACCGCGTGTTGCCGTCGACCCAGGCGGCCTCCTCGAGGTCGATCGGCACCGCCGAGATCGTGCCCTTGAGCAGCCACAGCGTCACCGGCAGCTGCAGCACGGCCTCCACGAGGATGAGCCCGAACAGGGTGTCCGTGAGGTGCAGGTTCACCATGATCAGGTACAGCGCCACGATGGTGGCCGGCGCGGGGATGACCCTGATCAGCAGGATGGCGAACATGAACGTGCGCCGCCCCGGGAAGGTGAAGCGCGCGAGCGCGTATCCCCCGGCGAGCCCGAGCGCGAGGTTCAGCACCGTCGCGCCGACGCCGATGATGAGGCTGTTGAGCAGCAGCAGCGGCGTGCCGGAGTTGGTGAAGAACTTCACGAAGTTGTCGAACGTGAGCGTGGGCAGCTGCACGTTCGGCCCGGCGTGCGCATCGACCGCGGTGAACACCACCCAGGCGAACGGGATCAGGCAGAACAGCGCCAGGCCCACGATGAGCACGTAGCCGAGGGTGCGCTGCGTGATGTCGAGCGAGGTGAGCGGGCGCCGCCGGAACTTGCGAACCGGCGCCTCACTCGTGGCCGCTGCGGGACGTTGCGCGATGGAGGTCATCTCACACCTCCACTTTCGAGAGCCGCACGTAGACGAGACCCAGCACGAGCACGATCACCAGCAGGATCATGGATGCCGCGCTGCCGATCCCGATCTGCGAGAACT
>JAODAU010000191.1 GCA_025463615.1 Microbacteriaceae bacterium
CACATCACGGATGACACCCTCATGACCCAGGCGCTCATCGAGGTCTATGCCGATCGACGTACCCACCTCGACGCGTTCGCCATCGCCGACGGCCTGGTGCCGCGCCTGATGGGCGACGTGAAGTGGATCCCGGAGCTCGAGCGGGAGACCGTGCTGCTGAACCGTGTGTTCCTGGCGGAGAAGTGGCTCGTCGCGCGACTGCAGTTCGGGCACATCGACCCGCGCGAGGCGGGTGTGGGCAACATCGTGAACTGCGGTGCTGCCATGTACATGGCGCCGGTCGGTGTCGTCAACGCCGGCGACCCCGATGGCGCGTACCGCGAGGCCATCGAGCTCGCCGGGGCGCACCAGTCGAGCTACGGTCGCGAGGCGGCCGGAGTCTTCGCCGCCGCCGTGGCCGCCGCGCTCGCCCCGGCCGCGACAGTGGACTCCGTCGTCGACGCGGTGCTGCGGCTCGCGCACGACGGCACCCGCGCGGCGCTGGGCGCCGTGGTGGATGCCGCCCGCGCGCTGCCCGCGGGCGCGTCGGACGACGAGATCGCCGCGGCCCTGCGTGACGCGATCCGCCCCTTCGACACGGTGGGCGAGAAGTACCGCGAGCCGGCGATGGACGCCCGCCTGCCCTCCCGCACGAAGTCGATCGAGGAGACGCCGGTGGCCATCGGCATGCTCGTCGCCTACGACGGCGACTTCCGCCGCTCGGTGCTCGGCGCCGTGAACTACGGCCGGGACTCCGACTCAATCGCGAGCATGGCCGGCGCGATCGCTGCGGCGCTCGGCGGCGCCTCCGTGGTGCCCGAGGAGTGGGTCTCCGCGATCGCCGAGGCGAGCCGCATCGACTTCTCGGTGCACTCGACCCTGCTCGCGGATGCCGCCGCCGAGATCCTCGAGCGCGACCGCCTGCGTGCGACAGCCGCCGCCGACCGGATCGGCTCCCTCTCCGCCCTGGCGGGTGCCGCGTCGTGAGGCTGAGCTGGTCGCAGCCCGAGGACCTCATCGCGCATGAGATCGCGCAGTCGCGCGTCGAGGGCAAGGACGTCGACCTCGTGGTCGCCGAGTGGGCCGCCGCCGGGGGAGACCTCTCGATCGGGCGCGCCGGCGCGACGTCCGAGCCGGCGTCCCCGGAGCTGAGGGCGCTCGCCGCCCGGCTGCTCGACCGGCTCGACTCGATGCCCGCGCCCGACAACCCCGACGAACCGGACGATCTCGACGAGATGCTGGCGGGGGCGCAGGATGCCGCGCCGTCCGTCGCGGACCCGGACCGCATCCTCGGCGCCTGGCTCGGCCGCTCGGCCGGGTGCCTGCTCGGCAAGCCGGTGGAGAAGATCCCGCCGGAGGGCATCCGCGCCATCCTCGAGTCGGAGGGCCGCTGGCCGCTCACCTCCTACTTCACGGCAGAGGGGCTCGACCCGGCGGTTGCCGCCAAGTGGCCGTGGAACCGCGCCTCCGGCGGCACCTCGCTCGCCGAGAACATCGACGGGATGCCCGAGGACGACGACCTCAACTACACGATCCTCGGGCTGCAGCTGCTCGAGGCGCACGGCCGCGAGTTCTCGACCGACGACGTGGCCCTGAGCTGGCTCATGTCGCTGCCCGCCGGCCGCGTCTTCACCGCCGAGCGCGCCGCCTACCGCAACCTGCTCGAGGGCGTCGACCCCGAGCGCTGCGCGACGCGTTGGAACCCGTTCCGCGAGTGGATCGGCGCGCTCATCCGCACCGACGTCTACGGCTGGGTGTCGCCCGGCGACCCGGCGGCCGCCGCCCGCCTCGCCCACGAGGATGCCCGGCTCAGCCACACCCGCAACGGCGTCTACGGCGCCATGTGGGCCGCAGCACTCGGCGCCGCCGCGGTGGTGTCGGACGACATCGACGCGGTGCTGGCCTCCGCGCTCTCGGTGGTGCCGCCGCGCAGCCGCCTGGCCGACGCGATCCGCTTCGGCGACGAGCTGGGGGCGTCCGGCAAGAGCCTCGACGCCTCGCTCATGGCACTCTGGACCGAGTTCGACGGCGTGCACTGGGTTCACGTGCTCAACAACGCGGCCACGATCGCCTGGGCGCTGCGCCGCGGCGGCGGCCGCTTCGACGACTCCGTTCCGCTCGCCGTGATGGCGGGCTGGGACACCGACTCCGCCGGCGCGACCGTCGGCGCGGTCTGCGGCGCGCTGGCCGGCGCGAACGGCCTGGCCGAGCGCTGGACCGCGCCGCTGAAGGACCGCATCACCACCAGCCTGCCCGGCCTCAGCGGCATCGCATTGAGCGAACTCGCCGCGCGCACCAGCGCCGCGGCAGCATCGAACGGAAAGTAGAAATGACAGACGTGAAGACCACCCCCACGCTGCGCGAACGCGCGCGCGGGGCGATGGCCGGGCTCGCGATCGGGGATGCCATCGGCCGCCCGGTCGAGGGGCTCTCGGCCGCCGAGATCCAGGCAAAGTACGGCCGCGTGACCGGGTACCTCAACGACACCCCGGCGGGCAGCGACGACACCGAGTACGCGCTGCTCACGGCGAAGACCATCCTGCGCGTCGGCACGGGCGCGACCCGCGACGACTTCGCGCAGTCCTGGATCGACGACGTGCTGCCGCAGGCCGACGGGTTCGCCGGCGGCGGATTCAGCGAGATGGCCGCGATCGACAACCTGCGGCGCGGGCTTCGTCCGCCGCTGTCGGGCGACCACATCCACTCCTGGAGCGACGGGCTCGCCATGCGGGTCGCGCCGATCGGCATCGCGGCGGACGGCGACCGGGAGCTCGCCGCGCACCTGGCCGTCGAGGACGGCGTCGTGAGCCACAGCGGCGAGGGCGTGCACTGCGGCGTCGCCGTGGCGGTCGCCGTCACCGCGGCCATGGCCGGCGCGGACGCCGACGAGGCCTTCGCCGCCGCCCTCGCGGCCGTGCCCGAGGACTCCTGGATCGCCCGCAACCTCGTCGACGGCCGCGAGCTGGTCAACACGATCTCCGACCCGGACGCGCTCGCAATCGCGCTGCACGACCGCCTCGCGATCGTCGACTACTACTGGGCCGACATCGCGCCCGAGGCCGCGGCCCTGGCGCTCTGCGCCGTGATCGCCGGCCGCGGCGACTTCACCGACAGCACCCTGTTCGCGGTCAACCTGGGCCGCGACGCCGACACCATCGCCGCGATGGCCGGATGCGTCGCCGGCGCCATCTCGGGCGTCGACGCCATCCCGCGCGCCTGGCTCGACGGCCTGCGCCCGGTGGAGGGTTCCTGCATCCGCTCGATGGCCGGCATCAACCCGCTCGACACCGCCGACCAGCTCGTCGACCTCCTGGAGGCAAACCGATGACCGCCGACCGCCTCACCGACCTGGCCCGCGGCATCCTCGTGGGCGAGGCCCTCGCCTGGACGGATGCCACCTACCGCCTGCGCCTGCTGCCCCCGAGGCGCCTCGCGCGCATGGAGATCCTCGCGGAGTTCGCGCGCGAACACGGCACGACCACGCCCTCCGTGCCGTACGCCCACTCCTCCCCGGTGTCGGTGCTGGAGCCCGGCGCCGGGGAGCTCAGCGAGTGGTTCGCGTTCACCGCGGCCGCGCTGCTGCGCTCGCGCGCCGCCGGCGACTTCGCGCCGCTGGATGCCGCGTGGCTCGAGCTCGCGCAGACCGCGGGCCCCTCGCGCATCGGCACCCGCATCCCGCTCGAGAACCTCAAGCGTGGCCTGCCCGCGCCGCAGTCGGGCAACGACAACCCGCACTACTTCGACGACCTGCCGATGGCCCGCGCGGTCGCGGCGGCCGCGATCTACGACGACGAGGGGTCCGCCCGCGAGGCCGCCCGCCGAGACGCCGGCGTGACCGGCGCGCTCGACGGCGTCTGGTGCGCCGAGGCGACCGCCGTGCTGTTCGCGCGGCTGCTGCAGGGGCGACCCGTCGCCGAGGCGATCGACGGCTCGCTCGCCGCGCTGCCCGCCGAGACCTGGTCGCGGCGCATGGCCGAGGAGGCGCTCGCGACCGCCGCCGAGAGCGCGGGCGCGCTCGACCGCGCCCAGCGCCTGGCGACTGGCGTCGGGGATGTCATCTACAGCTACTCGACCGTCGCGCCCGAGACGCTCGCCATGCTGCTCGGCCACCTCTCGCGCGCCGCGTCGGCCGACGAGCTGATGCTCGGGGTGCTGGCCCAGCCGCGCAACGCCGCGACGCTTCCTGCGCTCGCGGGGGCGGCATCCGCCCTGCTGTTCGGCGACGCGTGGATGCCCGCCCACCTGCAGCCGACCGCCCCGCTGGCCGGCATCGGCATCCCGTCACTGCGCGGGGTGTCCGTGGCGCACGCGCTGGAGGGATGATTGCGCGCATGAACGACGACGCGCGCAGCGGGCCGCTCACCGACCTCAGGGTGATCGACCTCGCCACGCTGTTCGCCGGGCCGGGCGCGGCCACGATCCTCGCCGACTTCGGCGCCGACGTGATCAAGGTGGAGCACCCGACGCGACCGGACGGCGCCCGCACCCACGGCCCCAGCAAGGAGGGCGTGGGCCTGTGGTGGAAGAGCCTCGGCCGCAACAAGCGCGCCATGACGCTCGACCTCTCGAAGCCCGACGGCCGCGACGTGCTGCTGCGGATGGTGCGCGACGCCGACATCGTGGTGGAGAACTTCCGGCCCGGAACGCTCGAGCGGTGGGGCCTCGGCTACGACGTGCTCAGCGCGGTGAATCCGCGGCTGGTGCTGGTGCGGGTGACCGGGTTCGGGCAGTTCGGCCCGCTCTCCGGCCGGCCCGCGTTCGGCACCCTGGCCGAGGCGATGAGCGGGTTCGCGCACTCGACCGGCCAGGCCGACGGGCCGCCCACGCTCCCGCCGCTGGCGCTCGCCGACAACATCAGCGGGATCGCCGCGGCGCTCGCCGCGATGACCGCGATCCACGCGCGCGAGTCGACCGGCCGCGGACAGGTGGTCGACCTCGCCATCATCGAGCCGATCCTGGCGATGCTCGGATCGCAGATCACCCTCTACGACCAGCTCGGCATCGTGCCGCAGCGCAACGGCAACCGCTCCGAGAACAACGCGCCGCGCAACACCTACCTCACGCGCGACGGGCGCTGGGTGGCGGTGTCGTCCAGCGCCACCCCCGTCGCCGAGCGGATCATGCGACTCGTGGGCCGCGGCGACCTCGTCGAGCAGCCGTGGTTCTCGTCGGGGCGGGAGCGCGCGGCGCACGCGGACGAGATCGACGAGGCAGTGGCATCCTGGATCGCGGAGCGCGACCTGGACGACGTTATCCGCGAGTTCGAGGCGGCCGAGGCGGCCATCGCGCCGGTCTACGACATCGCGCAGATCTTCGACGACCCGCAGTACCGGGCGCTCGACACGATCACCGCGGTCGACGATCCGGAGCTGGGACGCGTCAGAATGCAGAACGTGCTCTTCCGACTCTCCGACACCCCCGGCGGCATCCGCTTCGGCGGCCGGCGGCACGGCGCCGACACCGACGCGCTGCTGGGCGAGCTCGGCTACACGGCCGACGAGATCGCGGCGCTGCGCGAGGGCGGTGCCGTGTGATCCTCACCGACGTGGTGGCCTGGCTCTACGTGCCCGCCAGTCGTCCCGACCGGTTCGCCAAGGCGCACGCGGCCGGCGACGGGGTCGTCGTCGACCTCGAGGATGCCGTGCTGCCGTCCGCGCGCGAAGTGGCGCGGGGCACGCTCGACGCCCTGCGCTCCCTCTCCGGCAAGCCGGTCGTCGTGCGCGTCAACGCGGTCGACTCGGCCGACTTCGCGCTCGACCTCGCGGCCGTCGCGCCGCTCGTGCGCGCGGGGGCGGTCCACGCGATCCGCCTGCCCAAGGTCGAGTCGCTGGCCGACGTCGAGCTCGCCGCGGATGCCACGGCCGACTGGCCCGTGGAGCGTCGCCTCATCTGCCAGCTCGAGTCCGCGCGCGGCGTGCGCGCGGCGTTCGAGGTGGCGGGGCATCCCGCCGTCGCCGGCATCATGCTCGGCGAGGCCGACCTGCGCGCCGACCTCGGCCTGCCGCGCGGCACCGGGGGAGACCTCGGGCTGGCGCTCGCCCGCCAGACCGTCGTGCTCGCGTCCCGGGCGAGCGGGCTGGGCGCGCCGGTCGCGTCGTCGTTCACCGACCTCGGCGACGAGGCGGGGCTGCGGGCCAACACGGAGCTGATGCGCGAGCTCGGATTCCGCGGACGCAGCTGCCTCCACCCGCGCCAGGTGGGCGTCGTGCGCCAGGTGTTCGCGCCGACCGCGGCCGACATCGAGTGGGCGCGGTCGGTGCTGGCGGGCGCGGCATCCGCCGGGGGAGAGGGCGCGGGCGCGGTGGCGCTCGGCGACGGCAGCTTCGTCGACCCCGCCGTGGAGCGCCAGGCCCGCGACATCCTGCGCCTCGCCGGCCTCTGACAGTCCGATAGTTTCGTACAAAACCTGCGCAAACCCGATATCGTGGAGCCATGACTGACACGGCCCGCGCGACCCTCGCCAACGTGGCGGAGGAGGCCGGGGTCTCGCTCTCCACCATCTCCAAGGTGCTCAACGGGCGCAGCGACGTCTCCAGCTCCACCCGCGCGAAGGTCGAGACCCTGCTCGCGCAGCACGGCTACCTGCGCCGCAACGCGGGCCAGACCCGCACGCAGCTGCTCGAGCTGGTCTTCCACGAGCTGGAGAGCGCGTGGTCGATGGAGATCATCCGCGGGGTCGAGGATGTCGCCGCCGAGAACGGCATGAGCGTCGTGCTCACCGAGAGCGGCTCGCGCCACGCACCCGGTCCGGAGTGGATCGAGAGCGTCATGCGCCGCCGCCCCGTCGGCGTTGTGCTCGTCTTCTCGGACCTGCCGCCCGAGTACCGCGACAAGCTCCGCTCCCGCGCCATCCCGTTCGTGATCATCGACCCGGCGGGCGACCCGGCACCGGATGTCGCGTCCGTGGGCTCCGCGAACTGGTCCGGCGGACTGCTCGCCACCCGGCACCTCATCGAGCTGGGACACACCCGCATCGCCGCGATCACCGGCCCCGAGGACATGATGTGCTCGCACGCGCGCCTCGACGGGTTCCGCTCGGCGATGAACGCGGCCGGGCTCCCGATCCCGCCCGACTGGGTGCGCTACGGCAACTTCCACATCGAGGGCGGCAGCAGCCACGGCCGCGAGCTGCTCTCGTCGCCGGACCGCCCGACCGCGATCTTCGCGGGCAGCGACCTGCAGGCGCTCGGCGTGCTCGACGCGGCGCGCAGCCTGGGCCTCCGCGTTCCGGACGACTTCTCGGTGGTCGGCTACGACGACATCCCGCTCGCCCGCTGGGTGAGCCCGGCGCTCACCACCGTGCACCAGCCGCTCAAGGAGATGGCGCAGGAGGCGTCGCGCCTGGTGATCCGCATGGGCCGCGCCCCGCTGGATCCGGTCACCCGTATGGACCTGGCCACCAGCCTGGTCGTGCGGGAGAGCAGCGCGCCGCCGCCCGCCGTCTAGTCGATCCGCCGTCTAGTCCCGCAGCTCCACGATGTCGGCGGTGAGCCGCCGGGTGTGGTCGACCGCACGCGTCGCGCCGGTGAGCCACACCGACTGCTCCCACGCCGGGTCGCCGGCCGAGCGGCCGAACTCGAGCACGAACTCGCCGGGCTCCACGATGCGGTGCCCCTCGAGCCCGGTGAACGACGTCAGGTCGGCCGAGACACGGAACGACACCGAGACGGATTCGCCGGCCTCGAGCTCGACCCGCCGGTACGCGATGAGTCGACGCACCGGCCGCACCACGCTGGCGACGGGGTCGCGCAGGTAGAGCTGCACCACGTCGGCGCCGGAGCGGTCGCCGGTGTTGCGCACGGTGAGGGAGACGGTCACGTGGTCGTCGAACTCGGTGGCGGAGACCACGAAGTCCTCCCAGGCGAAGCTCGTGTAGCCCAGGCCGTGGCCGAACGGGAACGCGGGCGTCGGGTCGATGTTCGAGACCGACGACCTCGTCGCGAGGGGTGCGGCGAGGTACGTCGACGGCTGCGCGCCCGGATGGGCGGGCACGCTCACGGGCAGGCGTCCGCTGGGGTTCACCCGGCCGCTGAGCACGCCGGCGATCGCGCCGGTGCCCTCCTCGCCGGGGAAGAACGTCTGCACGATGGCGGATGCCTCTCGCGTCGCACTCCCGAGTGCGTACGGCCGCCCGGCCAGCAGGGTCACGACCGTGCGCGTGCCGCTCGCCAGCACCGCGTCGAGCAGCCGCTGCTGCGCGCCGGGGAGCTCGAGCGACGGCACGTCGCAGCCCTCGCCGCTGGTGCCGCGGCCGAACAGGCCGGCGCGGTCGCCGAGAGCGAGGATCACGACGTCGGATTCCGCGGCCAGCGCCACGGCATCCGCGATCCCGTCGAGCGTGCCGTCGTCGATGCCGGTGCCGCGCGCGTAGGTGACGATCGAGTCGGGGAACTCGCCGCGCACCGAGTCGAGCAGGGTCGGCAGCGCGATGCCGAGCGGGAGCTCAGGATGGTGCACGCCCACGTGACTGGGAAACGAGTAGCACCCCAGCACCGCGAACGGCTCGTCGGCGTTCGGGCCGATGACCGCGATCCTGGCCGGGGCGGCGAGCGGCAGCGTGCCGTCGTTGCGCAGCAGCACGACCGCCTGCTCGGCGATCTCGCGGGCGAGCGCGCGGTTGGCCTCGCTGTCGAGGTCGATGGTTCCGCGCAGGGCCTCCGCGTCATCCAGGGACACGCCCCGGAGCGCGTCCGGCACGGGCGACCAGTCCTCGTCGAGCAGGCCGAGTTCGACCTTCTGCGACAGCACCCGGCGGAGCGCGCGATCCACGAGCGCCTCGTCGACGACTCCCGCGCGCACCAGCTCGGCGAGCGGCTCCCCGAAGCCCTTCACGGTGGGCAGCTCGACGTCGATGCCGGCCTCGAGCGCGAGCGCGGCGGCGTCGCCCCAGTCGCCCGTCACGCCGTGCAGCGCGGTGAGGAAGCCGACGGCGAAATAGTCGGAGACGACGGTGCCCGTGAAGCCCCACACGTCGCGGAGGAGGGTGGTCAGGAGCGAGGCGTCCGCGGCGGACGGCACGCCGTCGATGTCGCTGTACGAGTTCATCACCGAGCGCACGCCGCCGTCGCGGACCGCCATCTCGAAGGGCGGGAGCAGCACGTCGGCGAGCTCGCGGCGCCCGATGCTCACGGGCGCGAGGTTGCGCCCGGCGCGGGATGCCGAGTAGCCGACGAAGTGCTTGAGGGTCGCGACGATGCCGCTCGACTCGAGCCCCTGCACGTACGCCGTGGCGATGGTCGCGACGAGCATCGGGTCCTCGCCGATGGTCTCCTCGACCCGGCCCCAGCGCGCGTCGCGCACCACGTCGAGCACGGGGGCGAGGCCCTGGTGCACGCCCAGCGCGCGCATGTCTGCGCCGATGCGGGCCGACATCCTCGCCACCAAGCCCGGGTTGAAGGTCGCTCCCCAGGAGAGCGGAACGGGGTAGGCGGTCGCCTGCCACGCGGCGAAGCCGGCGAGGCACTCCTCATGCGCGACCGCGGGGATGCCGAAGCGGTTGCTGCCCGCCACCCGCTCCTGCGTGCGGGCGAGCGAGAGCGCGCCGAGCGCGGGGTCCACCGGCGCGGTGCCGAAGGGCCGCGTCAGCTGGCCGAGTCCCTGGGTGAGGATCGCGTCGAGGTCGATCTCGTCGCTCATCTCGTGCTGGTGCGGCGCGACCTCATCGCCGGTCGCCGAGGCGCCCACCCACACGCCCACGAGCTGCCCGAGCTTCTCCTCGAGCGTCATCTCGGCCACGAGCGCGTCGACCCGCGACTCGACGGATGCCGCGCGGTCGCGCCATACGGCGACCGCCGCGGCGGTCTCGATCTTCAGGTCCACGTCGTCCTAGCCCTTCACGGCGCCGGTCAGGCCGCCGACGATGCGTCGCTGCGCGATGGTGAAGAAGATGATCGCGGGGAGCATGGCGAGCGAGGTGAACGCGAGCACCATGGCGGTGTCCTGCGAGTACTGCGTGGAGAAGAACTGCACGCCGAGGGGCAGCGTGTACGTCGTCGGGTCGCCGAGGATGAGCAGCGGCAGCAGGAACGCGTTCCAGCTGGCGACGAAGGCGAGGATGCCGACGGTGACCAGCCCGGCGCCGGAGAGCGGCAGCACGATCCGCCAGAAGAACCCGAAGCGCGTCGCACCGTCGATGCTCGCGGCATCCTCGAGTTCCACGGGGATCGCCCTCAGGAACGGCACCAGGATGATGATCGTGACCGGCAGCTGGAAGGCGATCTGCGGTATGGCCACGCCGGCGAGCGTGCCGAGCAGCCCCAGGTCGCGCAGCATCAGGTAGAGGGGGAGGATCGCCACCGAGATGGGGAACAGGAGCCCGGCGGTGAAGAGGGAGTAGAGCGCGTCGCGGCCCCGGAACGAGTACCGGGCGATCGCGAACGCCGCGAGCACCCCGAGCACCACGGCGCCGAGGGTGGTGGCGAGCGCCACGATCGCGCTGTTGCCCACCTCGGTCCAGAACTGCGGAGAGGTGAGCACCGTCTGGTAGTTGTCGAGGATCCAGGGCGAGGGCCACGCGGCCGGCGCGTTGTTGAGCTGCGCGTTCGAGCGGAACCCGCTGATCCAGATGTAGGCGACCGGCACGACGGTGATCCCCACCACGATCAAACCGATCAGGTAGACGAAGGGCGTGGCCGCGTCGAACCGGCGGCGCCGCGCGAGCGCCGGTGCGGGAGCGGGGGCGGATGCGGAGATGGCCGACATCAGCGGCCTCCATTCGGGGTCGAATCCTGCAGGTCGCGCCGCAGCACGAAGCGCTGGTACAGCAGCGCGAAGACCAGGGAGATGATGAAGAGGATGACGGCGACCGCGCTGCCGAAGCCCAGCTGGTTGCGCTGGAACCCGTACTGCACCATGTAGGTGGCCATCGTGGTGGTGGCGCCGGCGGGTCCGCCGCCGGTCAGCACCCACACCATGTCGAAGAGCTGCAGTGAGCCGATGATCGACAGGAACGCCCAGATGCGGATGGTCGGCCCGAGCAGCGGCAGGGTGATGAGCCGCTGGATCTGCCACCAGCTCGCGCCGTCGATGCGGCCCGCCTCCTCGAGCTCGACCGGGATGTTCTGCAGTCCGGCGAGGAACAGGATGATGGCGAAACCGACGTACTTCCAGGTGAGGATCGCGAACAGCGTCCAGAGCACGACGTTGGAGTCCGCGAGCCAGAGCTGCTTCGCGCCGCCGAGGCCGACCGCGCTGAGGAAGCTGTCGAACGGCCCGTTCGGCTGCAGCAGCAGCTTCCACGACAGGGCCGCGATCACCTCGCTGAGCACGTAGGGGATGAAGATGATCACACGCACGAAGGTCTGCCCGTGGAACTTGCGGTTGAGCAGCAGGGCGATGCCGATGGCGATCGGGCCCTGGATCACGAGCGAGAGCACCACGATGAACAGGTTGTGGCCGATCGCGCCGAGGAAGACCGGGTCGGCGAGGGCCCTGGTGTAGTTCTGGATGCCGATGAAGTCCTGGAGCGGCCCGAAGCCGTTCCACTTGAAGAAGCTGTACACCGCGGCGAGGGCCACCGGCAGGAGCACGAAGGCGAGGTAGACGAGCAGCGCGGGCCCGGTGAAGAGGGCGATCTCGATGCGCTTGCGGGCGAGGCCGCTGCGTCGTCGCCGGGGTGGATGGGTGGGAGCGGGGACCGGGCCCGCGGAAACCGCGGACCCGGTCGTGATTGTGCCGGTGGACATGACTACTCGGTCGCCGCCGCCGCTTGCATGCCCTTGACGATGTCCTGCGCGGTTCCCTTGCCCGCGAACAGGTTGACGATGCCGTCGTTCATGGCACCGCCGACCGTCGCGCCGTAGGTGGTGTCCAGCCAGAGCTGCACGTACGACGCCTTCTTCTCGCCCGTGAGCACCTCGGCCAGGTTCGGGTCCGTCACGCTGGACTCGGTGCCCTTGGCGACCGGCAGGCCGGCGCCGCTCTTGCCGAAGCGGTTCTGCACGCTCGGGCTCAGGATGTACTTGAGCAGGTCGACGCACTCCTTCGGAGCGTTCTTCGCGCAGGCGAATCCGTCGCCGCCACCGAGGGCGGCGCTCGGGTCACCGGCGGAGCCGGGGATGCTCGGGAAGTTGAACCAGCCGAGGAACGACGGAACCTTCTTGTCGTCGGTGAGGCTGCTCATCGTCCCGGGGTCCCACTGGCCCATGAGCTCCATCGCGGCCTTGCCGTTCGCGACGAGGCCGGCAGAGCTGCCCGCGCCCTGCTGGGCGGGGGTGGCGAGGAATCCGTCCTGGAACGGGTTGGTCGAGATGAACTTCTGCAGGTCGGTGCCGGCCTGCACGAAGCACTTGTCGGTGAAGACGTGCTTCGCCTGCGCGTTCTTGAGCACGGTGGGGGAGCAGTCCTTCAGCGCGAAGTTGTACCACCAGTGGGCGGCCGGCCACTTGTCGCCGGCGCCGACGGCGATCGGGGTGATGTTCGCGCCCTTGAGCTTGGTGACGTCGGCGTTGAGCTCGGTGAGCGTCTTCGGGGGAGCGTCGATGCCGGCCTGGGTGAAGAGATCCTTGTTGTACCAGAATCCCTCGATGCCGTAGTTGAACGGCAGCGCGTAGGTCTTGCCGTTGAGCTGCCAGCCGCTCGCGATGCTGCCGATGGACGCCAGTTCGGGCTTGACGTCGTTGGAGATGTCCTTGAGGTAGCCGGCGGCGACCTGGTCCTTGAGTTCCCCGCCGCCCCAGGCCTGGAACAGGTCGGGCGGGGTGTTCGAACGAAGGGCGTTCGGGATGAGGGTCTTCTGCAGGTCCTCGTTCTGGTACCCGGTCACCTTGACGGTCACGTTCGGGTGCTTCTTCTCGAACTCCTTGGCGACGTCCTGCCAGAGGCCCTTCAGCGGGTCGGCCGTGGCGTTGGTCCACCAGGTCAGCGTGACCTTGTCACTGCTGCCGCCCGATGCCGAGCTGCAACCGGCCAGGGTGCCCGCCGCCAGGATGGCGACGGCGCCGGCCGCGACGAGCGCGCTCCTGCTGCGTTTCATGTTCATCATTGAACTCCTCGAAAGTTTCGATAATCTAATCGAAAGTGATTGGGATGCGAGGATCATATGGTCGCAGTCCAATTGGCGTCAAGCCCAACAAATGGAATGAGCCGGATCCGTGACCAGACAACCACGCAATCCGTGAGAGCGCGACCACTAGCGCTCGGCGAGCCACCCTGTCTGGCGCAGCCACTGGGATTGGCCGCCACCCTCGTGCCCGTTGAAGGCGTAGATCTCGAGGGATTTGTCGGCGACGGTAATTTCGTTGAACGCGGCGAACATGCCGGAGGGCGGCACGACCTCGTCCATCAGCGCCGTCGACATCAGCGTCGGCGCGTCGATGCGGCGGGCGAAAGAGGCGCCGTCGAAGTAGGCGAGGGTGGCGAAGACCCGATCCACCCGGTCGCGGTGAACGGCCAGGTAGCGGGAGACCTCGGTGAACGGATCGCCCATCGCCACCTCCACCGAGTGGCGGAAGTCGCAGAGGAACGGCACGTCCGGCATCACGGCGCGGAGGCCGCTCACAAGGCCGCCGACGGCGAGTGTGATGCCACCGCCCTGGCTGACCCCGGTGACGGCGATGCGTGAGGCCTCGACGAAGGGCAGGTCGCCGACCGCATCCACCAGTCGCACCGCGTCGACGAAGAGGCGGCGATAGAAGTAGTCGTGCGGGTCGAGGATGCCGCGGGTCATGAACCCGGCGACGGCTGGCCCCGATCCGTGCGGGTCGGGCGTGTCGCCGCCCGACCCCCAGCCGCTGCCCTGACCGCGGGTGTCCATCAGCACGTGCACGTAGCCCGCCGAGGCCCACTGCAGGCGCTCACCGGGGAGGCCGCGGCCGCCGTTGTAGCCGAGGTACTCGATCACCGCGGGCAGCGGCCCCTCGGCCCGCACGGGCCGCGTGACCCAGGCGCGGATCGGCTCGCCGAGGTAGCCGGGGAACGTGAGGTCCTCGACCACCAGCTCGCTGATCGGCGAGTCGACCGGCACGAGCCTGGCCTCGTCGCCGAGCGCCCGCGACTCCGCGATGCTGTCCCGCCAGAACGCGTCGAAGTCGGCCGGTTCGCGCAGGTCGGCGCGGTACTCCCGCAGTTGCTCGAGCGGCAGGTCGGTCAGCGGCACGGTGACTCCTCGGTGGTCGCTCCCACCCTAACCGGGCCGTCGCGGTCATCGCCGCCCTCGCGGCGGGGATATCGCGTCGTGGCGGGAGGCGCGCTGCCCTCCGGGATCCGATATCCCCGCCACGACCCGGCAGAACCCCCGCCATGAGGTCAGAGCGAAAGAGCGACTAACGGCCGAGCAGCCCGCGGCGGAAGCCCTCGGCGACGGCCGCGGCGCGGTCGCCCACGCCGAGCTTCGCGTAGATGTTCAGCAGGTGCGTCTTGACCGTCGTCTCGCTGAGGTGCAACCGCGCCCCCGCGTCGCGGTTGGTCGAGCCATCCGCGACCAGGGCGAGCACCTGCAGCTCGCGCGGGCTGAGCAGGCTCGTCTCCGGCGTGCGCACCCGGTCCACCAGCCGGGAGGCGACGGATGCCGCCAGCGCCGAGGTGCCGCTCGCCGCGGCATGCACGGCCCGCACGAGCTCATCGCGCGGGGCGTCTTTGAGCAGGTAGCCCGTCGCGCCGGCCTCGATGGCGGGCAGCACGTCGGAGTCCGAGTCGTAGGTGGTCAGCACGACCACCCGGCTGGTGACCCCGAGGCGGGCGAGCTCGCGGATGGCGGCCACGCCGTCGGTGCCGGGCATCCGCAGGTCCATGAGCACGACATCCGGGTTCAACGCCCGGGCGAGGCCGACCGCCTCGGCGCCGTCGGATGCCTCGCCCACGACCTCGATGCCCGGGTCGGACGAGACCATGCCCACGATCCCGTCGCGCACGACCGGGTGGTCGTCGACGACGAGCAGCCGCACCGGGCTCACGCGGGAACCTCCGCGCGCACGAGTGTGCCCCGACCCGGCCCGGTCTCGACCACGAGGTCGCCGGAGAGGGCCTCGATGCGCTCCCGCATGGCGATCAGGCCGTAGCCGCCGTCGGCCGAGTCGCCCGGCGGGGTCGCCGGATCGAAACCGCGTCCGTCGTCGCGCACCTCGAGGCGTGCGCCGCGGCCGTCGCGCCGCAGTGTCACCGTCACGGATCGCGCCCGCGCGTGGCGCTCGACGTTCGCGAGCGCCTCCTGGGCCGTGCGCAGCAGGGCGACCTCGGCATCCATCGGCAGCGGGGGGAGTGGGTCGATGCGCACGTCGACCGGCACGCCCGTGCGCTGCGACCAGCGCCGCGCGGCGGTGGTGATCGCCTCGGGCAGGCCCGCGGCATCCAGGGCGACGGGTCGCAGCGCCTGCACCGAGCGCCGCGCCTCGGCGAGTCCGTCGCGGGCCAGGTCGAGGGCGGCGCGCACGTGCCGGTCGTCGGCCGAGGTATCCGAGGCCTGCAGCTGGGTGACGATGCCGGCGAAACCCTGGGCGAGCGTGTCGTGGATCTCGCGCGCCAGCCGTGCACGCTCGGCCTCGGTCGCCGCCCGGTGCAGCTGTCGCTCGGCCAGCTGCAGGCCCCAGGAGAGCCCGCACATCACGACCACGTTGAGCGCGACGACGATCGCGCGTTCCGTGATCCCGACCGGGTCCAGGCCGAAGCTGGATGACTGCGCCAGCCCCGCCACGACGGCGGTCACCCCCACCGCGGGCAGCTCCCACGGCCACTCGGCGAGGGAGTAGGCGATGGTGAACGTCGCGATGCAGAGGAACCCGAACCAGCCCTCGCGCCACACCAGCAGCAGGTTGATCGCAATCAGGCCGACCAGGAGCACCGCGACGGTCGCGGGTCGGCCGCGCCACGGCAGCGGCAGGTCGCGGAACACGAGCACCCACAGCGCGTACACACCGCAGAGCACGAGCACCGGCACCAGCCGCGCCCACTGGCCCCACCCGATGCCGAGTCCGAATGCCACGAGCATCGCGAGCACCAGGTAGGGGGTCACCGTCATCACGGTGCGCCAGCGGGGGTCGTTCACGTGCCGACCCTACGCGCGCCCGGCGAAGAGCGCACGCGCGCGCGGCAGGTTCAGCAGGATCGCCACCGGCAGCACCAGCAGCCCGCAGACCGCCTGCTCCAGCCGCACCCAGTCGGGCAGGAAACCGGGGATCGAGACGATCACGATCACCGCGACCACCACGACCGGGGCGATGATGCTCAGTCGTCGCCAGGCCGGCCGCGAACCGCGCGCGGCGAACACGCCGAGCAGGAGCAGCACGACCGAGCTGCCGAGCACGAGCGAGCACCGGATCCAGATGGCGGCGTCGATGGGGTTGCCGCTCGCCGACTCGACGATGAGCACGGCCTCCATGGCCGCGCTCACCAGCAGGAAGGAGGCGAGCAGGATGAGGATCGGGCGGAACGCCGCGAGGCGGCCCGCGTCAGCGGTGGAACGGGGAGCGAGTGTCTGTGTCATGCCTCCAGCGTCGCGGGGGAGCGCTCGCCGCGGCTCCACCGGTCGGGCGGGATCCGCCACCGATCGGTGGAGCCGTGCGACGCTACTTCGGGTCGAGGTTGATGCCCGGCATCGCCAGGTGGCCCGAGTCGATCGGCAGGCTGACGCCGGTGACGCTCGCGGCGAGGTCCGAGTTGAGGAACAGCGCGCCGTTGGCGATGACCGTCGGGTCGAGGAATCCCTGGCCCTTGAGGATGCCGAACGACCGCCCGGCCGCGAGCAGGTCGTCACGCGTGCCGCCCTCGTGCCCGGCCATCATGTCGTAGCCCTGCTGGTTGTCTGTCATTCCGGTGAGGATCGTGCCCGGGTTCACCGTGTTCACGCGGATGCCCTGCGGCCCGAGCTCGAGCGCCAGCGACTTCATGAGGCCCACGACCCCGAACTTCGCGGCGGCGTAGTGCGAGTAGAACGGGCCGCCCTCGAGGCCGTTGATCGACGAGGTGAGCACGATGGAGCCCTTCTGGTTCTCGATCATGTGCGGCACCACCGCCTTGACCGTCTGCCAGACGCCGGTGAGGTTGATGTCGATCATCTCCTGCCACTGTTCGCGGCTCATCGTCTGCACCGGTCCGAGGGTCCAGATTCCGGCGTTCGCGATGAGGCAGTCGATCCTGCCGAACTGCGCGAGGCCGTCGGCGACCGCCGAGTCGAGCGCGTTCTGGTCGCGCACGTCGGCCTCGATGGAGAGCACGCGCCGGTCGAGGTCCTCGACCTGTTTCACCGTCTCGGCCATGTCTTCGGCCGTCGTGTGCGGGTACGGCACCGTGGCGAACGGCTTCGTCGTGTCGACGAAGACGATGTCGGCACCTTCACGCGCCGAGACGACCGCGTGCGCGCGGCCCTGTCCGCGGCCGCCGCCCGTGATGAAGACGACCTTGCCGTCGAGTAGACCCATTTCCTGCTCCTTGTCGGTATCTCCGCGCGTGGCGCGGATGTGCCTCGAGGCAGGTCCCGGATGTGGCGATCGTCTTTGAGGCACTCGGTGCCACAAATGCTACGCCGCGGGGTCGGCGAGCGGAAGAGCGGCCTACTCCAGCCCGCGGGCGAAGTCGACGAGCCACGGCCGCAGGTCGGGCCCGAGGTCGTCGCGGTCCACCGCGAGCTGCACGATGGCCTTGATGTAGTCCAGCCGGTCGCCCGTGTCGTAGCGACGTCCACGGAACACGACGCCGTACACGCCGCCCGCGATGCCCGGGTTCGCGGCGAGGGTCTGCAGGGCATCCGTCAGCTGGATCTCGTTGCCCTTGCCCGGCTGCGTGTGCTCCAGGATGTCGAAGATCTCCGGCCGCAGCACATAGCGCCCGATCACGGCCAGGTTCGACGGTGCCTCGGCGGCGGACGGCTTCTCGACCAGGCCGGTGACGCGCACGACGTCGTCGCTGTCGGTCGCCTCGACCGTGGCGATGCCGTACAGGTGGGTGGATGCCGGCTCCACCTCCATCAGCGCGATGATGGTCGCGTCGCGCCCCTGCTGCTCGGCGAGCATGCGGGAGAGCAGGATGTCTCGCTCGTCGATGATGTCGTCGCCGAGCAGCACCGCGAACGGCACGTGGCCCACGTGCATGCGGGCGCGCAGCACCGCGTGCCCGAGTCCGAGCGGGTCGCCCTGCCGCACGTAGTGCACCTCGGCCAGGTTCGTGGAGAGGTTGACCTTGCGCAGCCGCTCCACGTCGCCCTTCCTGAGCAGCGTGCTCTCGAGCTCGCCCACGCGGTCGAAGTGGTTCTCGAGCGCGCTCTTGTTGCGGCCGGTGACCATGAGCACGTCGGTGAGTCCGGCGGCGACGGCCTCCTCCACGACGTACTGGATGGCGGGCTTGTCGACGACCGGGAGCATCTCCTTGGGCATCGCCTTCGTCGCCGGAAGGAACCGCGTGCCGAGGCCGGCGGCGGGGATCACCGCCTTGGTCACGGATCGTTGGGTGGTCATGTGCGTCCTCTCCGCTGCTGCCAGGGTCGGGAGCATAGCGGGTGAACGCTACGAGCCGGTGATGCGGCGCAGCGCGAGGGCGTCGTGGGCCACGACATCCTCGGCCACCTGCTGCACGGCGACGCCGTCGGCGACGGCCATGGCCTGCAGGTAGAGGAAGGCCTCGGTGGAGGTGATGTCGAGCCGCTCGGTGACCTGGGCGACGGCGCGGTCGACCACCGCGCGGGTCGACGCGGTGAGCCCGGCACCGGACGGGCCGTCGTCGCTCGCGATGGCGAACGCGCGGCGGATGGCCGGGAACGTGATCGCGCGGGCGAGTGTGCGCGCGGTGGCGCGCTGGTCGAACGAGAGCTCGCCCGGCGTCGTGCAGTAGAGGGTCACGACGCCCACGGTGAGCTGCCCGAGCCGCAGCGGCAGCGCCGCCACGGAGCCGATCCCGAGGTTCTCGACGACCGGGCGCAGGCGCGGCCAGAGCTTGAGGGTGGAGTAGAGGATGCTCGGCGCGAGCACGTCCTCGCCGCCGTGCAGCGCGTCCCAGTACGGTCCCTGCTCGAGGGCGAACTGGGCCTCGTCGAACTGCATCGAGGTGGCGTCGGTGGCGCTCAGCACGGTCTGGCGGCGGCCGTTGGCGATCACCGAGACGTTGGCCCCGGAGACCGGCAGCGCGTCCACGAACCGGGTCGAGAGATCGACGTCCCGCGACGTCGGAAGCCCGTCGAATTCGCCGAGCAGGTCGCGAACGCTCTCGTCTGTCATCATGTCCCGGATTCTCACTTTCCCCCGGTTCCGACCCTATTCCTCCCCCGCTGGGAAGGCGAGGGGAATCGGAGACGCCACGCGGGCGGAAATGCCCGGAATTCCGGGCATCCGCGCTCCCGATGCGCCCAGAATTGGGGGATAGACCGGTTCGGCGCAGGGTTTCCTGACCCTTATGGCTGGGTGAACAGTGGCTGTACTCGCCTGTCCGCGGCTTGCCCGGGCGCACGCCGCGTGCAAGTTTTAGCTCGCACCGGAAGTCGGTGATCTGCTCCCCCCGGCAGACCACGGCTTTATCAATGAGGATCCCGATTCCGCCGTGAGGCAGGGCGGTGACGACTACCCAGTCACATACCCGAATCCACCAAGGGACCCGAATCCTTATGGACTATTTGTCGATCCTTCCGACTGATCTCTCCGGCATCCAGTCGACGTTCGAACCCGTATGGGTGTTCCTCCAGGACGCCGTCAAGTACCTGCCCATCGGCATCGCCGGCATCATCGTGTGGGCCCTGTGGCTCTATCGCGTGATCGCCTCCGCCGCCGCGCGGCCCACGGTCTCCGACTTCTCGACCACCACCTCGGTGGTCGTGCCGTCGTACCACGAGGACCCGGACATCCTGCTGCGCTGTCTCGAGAGCTGGCGCAGCCAGGACCCCACCGAGATCATCATCGTGCTGGATGTCGCGGACACCGAGGCCTACCGCCGCATCGTCGCCGTGGGCGACCCGCGGGTGAAGCCGATCCTGTTCCACCACGCGGGCAAGCGCTCAGCGCTGGGCGTCGGCATCCGCGAGGCGCAGGGCGAGGTGCTCGTGCTCACCGACTCCGACACCTCGTGGGAGCCCGGCCTGCTCACGAACGTGCAGATGCCCTTCATCGACCCGCTCGTCGGCGGCGTCGGCACCCAGCAGAACGTCTACCAGCGCAACTCGAGCGTCTGGCGGCGGATCGCGGACTGGCTGGTCAACCTGCGCTACTACAACTACGTGCCCGCCATGGGCGCCGCCGGGGCCGTGCCCTGCGTCTCCGGGCGCACCGCCGCGTACCGCAGGGCGGCCGTGCTGCCGGTGCTCGACAACCTCGAGAACGAGTTCTTCCTCGGCCGCCGCTGCATCTCCGGCGACGACGGCAGGCTCACCTGGCTGGTGCTCGCCTCCGGCTACAAGACGGTGCACCAGGCAAGCGCCCGGGCGCTGTCGATGTTCCCGTCGAGCTTCTCGGCGTTCATGAAGCAGCGGGTGCGCTGGAGCCGCAACTCCTACCGCTGCTACACGACGGCCATCGCCAAGGGCTGGGTCTGGCGGGTGCCGTTCATCACCAAGATCACGGTGCTGCAGATCCTGCTCACGCCGGTGACGATGGGCCTCACGCTCTGGTACCTGATCTTTGCGCGGCTCGACCTCACCGTCGTCGGCATCGCGTTCACCATCGGCTGGCTGCTCCTCGGCCGGGCGATCCGCGGGGCCTCCGACCTCAAGCGCAACCCGTCGGACATCTTCGTGCTGCCGCTGCTCGCGTTCATGGTGATCCTGATCGCCCTGCCGGTGAAGGTCTACGCGTTCTTCACGATGAACAAGCAGGGCTGGCTCACCCGGCACGCCGACACCATCGGCGGCGACGGGCAGACGGCCGTCACCCTCGAGGCAGAGCCGGTGCTCTCGTGATGCGGCGGGCCGTGCTCGGCGCGATCGCCGCGGGCGCCGTGGTGCTCGGGGTGTTCGCGGGGGCGCCGCTGGCGGCATCCGCAGCTCCCGCGGCGTCCAGCCCCACGGACGGCAGCCCCACGGACGGCACCGTCACGGGCAGGCCCTACCCCGGCGACCCGCAGAAGGAGGCCGCGATCGTGGCCGCCGAGGACCAGCGCATCTACAACGTGCGGGCCATCACGTCGGCCGCGCGCTGGCAGGGCATCGTGACCTCGGCGCCGTACCGGCTCGTCACGGGGTCGTCGACCACGCTCGTGCTCGTCGGCCGCACCGCGCCGTACACGCTCGCCGACCTGCAGCAGCTCGAGCCGGAGAGTCTCGTCAAGCTGCCCGACGGTTCGTTCGTGCTCTCCGAGAACATCGTGGTCGACTCCGGCGCGACCCTCAAGCTGGCCAGCCCCGACGGCATCGTGCTGCACCTGGCGAGCAACTCGAAGAGCTTCGTCTCGATCGTCACGCAGGGCGGCTCACTCGTGTTCCAGGGCTCGTCGAAGGCCCCCGTCGAGATCAACAGCTGGGATGCCGCGGCCGGCGCCGTCGACAACGACACCTCCGACGGCCGCGCCTACGTGCGCGTCGTCGGCGGCAACGTCTCCTTCTCCTGGGCCAAATTCGATCACCTCGGCTTCTGGAGCGGCCTCACCGGCGGCCTCGCCCTCACCGGCACGCAGACCGCGGCCGCCGCCGGAGCCACGGATGCCGCGGCCCTCGGCCAGCTCCGCGGAAGCACCCTCTTCTCCACCGCGCCGCTCGTGAAGGACCCGAATGTCGGCACGGACGACCCGGGCGCCGGCAACGACTACAGCTACGTCTCCGCGCGGCTCGACCACGTGACGATGACCGACAACGCGTTCGGCGTGTTCATCAACGGCGCCGACGGCATCAACATGACCAACTCGACGGTCTCGGACAACCTCGTCGACGGCATCGCCCTGCACCGCTTCGTCACCAACTCGACGATCTCCACCACCACCACGCGGGACAACGCGATGGACGGGCTCTCGATATCACGGGCATCCACCGGGGTCGTCATGACGCAGCTCACCGCGACCGGCAACGGCCGCAACGGCGTCTCGATCAACGGCGGCCCGCTCGCCGGCGGCCCGAACGCCACGGGCACGGCCACGGGCAGCTACGGCAACAACACGATCTCCGACAGCACGGCCAGCTCGAACGGCCGCTACGGCATCGAGATCGTGGGCGGCAACAAGGTCAAGGTCGCGAACAACACGGCCGACTCGAACCAGATGGGCATCGTGCTCACCCGCTCGGCGAAGGCCGTCACGGTCACCGGCAACACGATCGACGACAGCGCGAAGCACGCGGTCGCGCTGTTCGACGGGGTCACGGGCGCGACCGTGCGCGACAATTCGATCCGCCGCAGCGACATCGCGGTCTACCTGCGCAACGCGACGGCGGCGATCGACGACAACCGCATCTCGGACGCCTCCAGCCACGGCCTCGCGATCATCGGCGAGAACAGCCCGACGACGGTCACCGGCAACACGGTCGCGGGCTCCGGGCCCAGCGCGATCGACACGAGCCGCGGCAACGGGGTCACCGTGCGCGGCAACGACGTCGTGCACTGGACGAGCACGAAGCCGTTCTGGGTCTCGGTTCGCGCCATCTTCCAGCCGCTCACCATCCTCTGGCTGGTGCTCGCGCTGATCGTGATCGTCACCGCGATCAGCGGGGCCGGCAGGAGGAACCGCGGCGTCATCCGCCACCCGTACGCCAGCCACGCACCGCTGAGTGCGCTCACCAAGGGGGTCGTCGACCCGCGTGAGCTCGGCCTCGCGCCGATGAAGCCGGCAGCCGTGCAGACGGCATCCGCGCAGGCCGCACCCGCGCAGACGATCCCCGCGCCCGCGCACCTGGCGCCCCCGACGGGCGCGCCGATCACCGGCCTTGCCTTCGCGCCCGACCCCACGTGGAGATCGCCCGCGGTTCACCACGCGTTCGGAACGGATCGATGAGGCGGCTGAGGCAGGTGATCGCCGGTCACCCGATCCTGTCGCTCGTCGTCGCGATCGTCGTCGGGGCCGCGCTCGTCGGCGCGGTCTGGGGCATCGTGGCCGCGAGCATCTCGGGCACGCCCTCCGCGAGCGACTCGCACACTCCGAAGCCGACGGTCATCCCCACGGCGACGCCGCACCCCACGACCACCGCGGCGGCCGCGCCCGGAAAGGCCGACTGCAGCGCCGGCGGCACCACGGTCTCCGACGCCGCGTCCCTGCAGAAGGCGCTGGATGCCGCCCAGCCCGGCACCACGATCACCCTCAGGCCCGGCTCCTACGTGGGCAACTTCACCGCGTCGGCCTCGGGCACGGCATCCAGCCCCATCACGCTCTGCGGGCCGAGCTCGGCCGTGCTCGACGGCGGCTCCACGAAGAAGGGGTACGTGTTCCACCTCGACCACGCCTCCTACTGGAAGCTCGCCGGCTTCACGGTGACCAACGGGCAGAAGGGCGTCGTCACCGACGGCACGGTCGGCTCGCTCATCCAGGGGCTCACCGTCACCGCCATCGGCGACGAGGCGATCCACCTGCGCGACTTCAGCACCGACAACACGGTCGACGGCAACACGGTGAGCCGCACGGGCCTCCTCAAGACCAAGTTCGGCGAGGGCATCTACATCGGCAGCGCCAAGAGCAACTGGTGCACCTACAGCGACTGCAAGGCCGACGCGAGCGACCGCAACGTGATCTCGAACAACACGATCACGCAGACCACGGCCGAGAGCGTCGACATCAAGGAGGGCACGTCGCACGGCGTGCTCAAGGGCAACACCTTCGACGGCTCGAGCCTGGTCGAATCCGGCGCGGATTCCTGGGTCGACGTCAAGGGCGACGACTGGGTCATCTCGGGCAACACCGGCACCAACTCGCCGAACGACGGGTTCCAGACCCACCAGATCGTCGACGGCATGGGCACCCGCAACGTGTTCAGCCACAACGTCGCCAACGTCAACGGACCCGGCTACGGGTTCGCCTTCAAGCCCGCGCTCGACAACGTCGTCGACTGCGACAACACGGTTACCGGTGCCGGAAGCGGCCTGAGCAACGTCACCTGTACCGGCGGATAACGGCCGACCCGACCACCCCTTTCCGCATCCAATCGACCCGAACGAGGAAACCCAACTATGAGCGAGATCACCACCTCACCGACTCCCTCGATGGCCCCCATCGCGCAGAATCCGCGCCTCACGGTCATCGGCACCGGCTACCTCGGTGCCACCCACGCCATCTGCATGGCCATGCTCGGCTTCGAGGTTCTCGGAGTCGACGTCGACGCGCGCAAGATCGAGGCCCTCGCGGCCGGCACCGTGCCCTTCTTCGAACCCGGCCTGCCCGAGAAGCTCCGCGAGGCGCTCGACTCCGGCCGGCTGCGCTTCAGCACCGACTTCAGCGAGGCGGCCGCCTGGGGCGACGTGCACTACGTCTGCGTCGGCACCCCGCAGGCCAAGGACTCGGATGCCGCCGACCTCACCTACGTGGAACTCGCCTTTGCCGAACTCGCCAGCCAGATCACGCGCCGTGCGCTCATCGTGGGCAAGTCGACCGTGCCCATCGGCACGGCCGCCCGCCTGACCGCGCTCGTGCACCGCGTCTCGCCGGCCGGCACCGAGGTCGAGGTCGCCTGGAACCCCGAGTTCCTGCGCGAGGGCTACGCAGTGCAGGACACGCTCCAGCCCGATCGCCTCGTGTTCGGTGTCGACTCGGAGTGGGCCGAGCTGCAGCTCCGCGCCGCGTTCAAGCCGATCCTCGACGAAGAGACGCCGCTCGTGGTCTGCGACCTCGCGACCGCCGAGCTCGTCAAGGTGGCCGCCAACTCGTTCCTCGCCACGAAGATCTCGTACATCAACGCGATGGCCGAGGTCTGCGAGGCCACCGGCGCCGACGTGAACCTGCTCGCCTCCGCCCTCTCCTACGACTCGCGCATCGGCGGTCGCTTCCTCAAGCCGGGGCTCGGCTTCGGCGGGGGATGCCTGCCCAAGGACATCCGCGCCTTCGCCTTCCGCGCCGAGGAGCTCGGCGTCGGCCAGGCGGTCGCGTTCCTGCACGAGGTCGACGGCATCAACCAGCGCCGCCGCACCCGCACCGTGGACCTGATCCGCGAGCTCTCGGACGGGTCGCTCGAGGGCGTGCGCGTCGCCGCGCTCGGGGCGGCCTTCAAGCCGAACTCGGACGACATCCGTGACGCCCCGGCCCTGGACGTGGCGCGGATGCTGGCCGCCGAGGGCGCCATCGTCACGGTCTACGACCCGGAGGCGAACGACAACGCGCGCCGCGCGTTCCCCGACCTCGGCTACGCGGACTCCCTCGCGGAGGCGGTGGACGGCGCCGACGTCGTCGCGCTGCTCACCGAGTGGCAGGAGTTCCGCGACGCCGATCCCGACGACCTCGGGGCGCTCGTCGCGCACCGCCGCGTCGTCGACGGCCGTCACGCACTTGACGCGGATGACTACCGCGCCAAGGGATGGGAGTATCGGGCACTCGGGCGACCGTCGGCGCCGCGGACGGTGGCGCTCGTGTCCGACGTTAGGGACGAAGTACTCCTGTCCGCCTAGTCAGGCGTGACACGGGGCTCTCGGCTACTGGGTAGGCCGAGGGCCCCGTTTCATTTGCAGCCTGTGCAAACCTGCACCCGCGCAAATCTGCACTTGCGCAACTCTGCAGAGACTGCAATAATACAGATATGCAAAATTCTGACGGCGCGCGCGAGCCCGGTCTCCGCGAGCGCAAGCGCGACGAGACGCGCCTCCGCATGGAGGCCGCCGCGGTCGCCATCGCGCTCGAGAAGGGCGTCGAGAACACCACCGTCGACGCGATCAGCGCGGCCGCGGACGTCTCGCCGCGCACCTTCTTCAACTACTTCGACAGCAAAGAGGACGCGATCCTCGGCATGCGCGACTCCGAGATCGCGGCCCGCACCATCGAGGCCCACCTCGAGGACTTCAGCGGCAAGGATGTCGTCGCCTCCGTCATCGCCCTGTTCGCCGCGGTGCTGAGCCCGGGCCTCTCGAGCCCCGAGCTGCAACGCTCGCGCATGAAGCTGGCCAAGCAGCATCCGCAGCTCTTCACGCGCCAGCTGGCGCAGATGACGCGCATGAACGAGCAGCTCACCACCGCGATCGTCACGCTCCTCAAGGCGAACGACGCGTACGCGGGCCGCGACGACGACCAGCTGGCCACGGATGCGGAGATGCTGCTCGCCCTGTGCGGGGGCGCCTTCCGCATCGCCGTCAAGGAGTGGATGGTGGCCGGCGGCCGCGCGTCCACCCACGAACTCGAAACACGCGCGACAGCGCTCGTGCACGACCTCACAGAAAGACTGAAATGACAACCACAGCACTACCCGAACCGACCGTCGGGTCGGATCGGGCCAGACGCAACATCCTGCTCGTCTTCGCGGGCCTCATCGTGACGATGCTGCTCGCCTCGCTCGACCAGACCATCTTCTCCACCGCCCTCCCGACCATCGTCGGCGAGCTGCACGGCGTGAACGAGATGCTTTGGGTGACCACGGCATACATCCTCGCCTCCACCATCGTGCTGCCCGTCTACGGCAAGCTCGGCGACCTCATCGGCCGCAAGGGGCTGTTCATCGCGGCCATCTCCCTGTTCATCGTCGGCTCGATCGTGGGCGGCATGGCGGGCGACATGACGCAGCTGATCGTCGGCCGCGCCATCCAGGGCCTCGGCGGCGGCGGACTGATGATCCTCGCCCAGGCGATCATCGCCGACGTGGTGCCTGCGCGTGAGCGCGGTCGTTACATGGGCATCATGGGCGGCGTGTTCGCCCTGTCCTCGGTGGCCGGCCCGCTGCTCGGCGGCTGGTTCACCGAGGGTCCCGGCTGGCGCTGGGGCCTCTGGATGAACGTGCCGCTCGGCATCCTCGCCATCATCTCGGCCATCGCGTTCCTCAAGCTGCCGAAGGGCGGCACCGTGAAGCCGCGCATCGACTTCACCGGCATGGTGCTGCTCGCCCTCGCGTCGACCGGCCTCGTGCTGATCACCACCTGGGGTGGAACCACCTACGACTGGAACTCGGTGCAGATCATCTCGCTCATCGTGGGCACGGTCATCGCCGCGTTCGCCTTCGTGATGGTGGAGCGCAGGGCGGCCGAGCCGATCATGCCGCTGCACCTCTTCAAGGACCGCAACTTCAACCTGACCACGATCGCCGGCCTCATCATCGGCATCGCGATGTTCGGGGCGCTCGCCTACCTGCCGACGTACCTGCAGATGGTGACCGGCGTGAATGCCACCCAGGCAGGGCTCCTGATGATCCCGATGATGGCGGCCCTGCTGCTCACCTCGATCACCGCGGGCCAGCTCGTCAGCCGCACCGGTCGCTACAAGTGGCTGCCGATCGTCGGAACGGCGATCGTGGCGGTGGCGCTCGTGCTGCTGTCGACCATGTCGCCGACGATGCCGGTCTGGGTGCTCTGCGCCTTCCTGGCCATCATGGGCGTCGGCCTCGGCATGAGCATGCAGATCCTGATCCTGATCGTGCAGAACTCGTTCCCGCTGAAGGAGGTCGGCACGGCAACCGCGTCGAACAACTACTTCCGCCAGATCGGGGCCTCGCTCGGCTCCGCGGTGGTCGGAACGCTGTTCGCGTCGCGCCTGGCCACCCTGCTCACCGACCGGCTTCCCGCCGGCGCCGGGGGGACGGGCGGAAGCAACTCGTTCACGCCCGACCTGGTGAAGAGCCTGCCGGATGCCGTGCGGTCGATCATCGTGGGCTCGTACAACGACGCGCTCACGCCGATCTTCCTCTACATGGCCCCGATCGTGCTCATCGCGACGGCCCTGCTGATCTTCGTGAAGGAGAAGCCGCTGGCCACCACCCTGGACCGCGACATCGTGCCCGAGTCCCTCGAGATCGACGGCGCCACCCGGGTAACCCTCGACGCCTAGTACGTCCCCGAAGGGCAGACATCGCCCCCTCCCCGACAACGGGAAGGGGCGATGTCTGCCCTTCGCCATGAGAAATTCTGCGGGCGGTTATACCGGGTTATACTGGGCGGATGAAGACGGCGATCTCCCTTTCGGACGACACTTTCGAACGCGTCACTCGGCGCGCTCGCGAACTAGGGGTGAGCAGGTCCGAGCTGTTCGCTCGCGCGGCGGTTAGTTATCTTGACGACCTGGATGCCCGATCACTGACTGCGGGTGTCAACGCTGCCGTGGATCTCATCGTCGATCGGGACGAGTCGACGGCCCTGGCAGTCGAGGTCGGTCACCGCCTGCTCGCCGAATCCGACGAATGGTGATCGAGCGCGGCGGCATCTACTGGGCCGACCTCGGCGCCGCCGATGGGAGCAGGCCGGGCAAGCGGCGCCCGGTCCTCGTCGTCCAGGCCGACCCGTACAACGCCAGTCGACTGGGGACGGTTCTCGCGGCGGTCATCACCTCGAACACGGCCCTCGCCTCCATGCCGGGGAACGTGTTCCTCTCGTCGGCGATTTCGGAGCTGCCACGGGATTCCGTCGTCAACGTGACTGCGCTCGTGACGGTGAACAAGATCGACCTGGAGGAGAAGGCGGGCACACTTCCGTCGGCTGTGCTCGACGAGGTCAGTGCGGGACTTCGCCGGGTGCTGGATGTGTGACGGGGCCCAAGCGGATCCGGCCCTGTAGGCTGGGGACCACGAAGGGGAGTATTCCCGCTCGTCGCACCCGTCAGTACGGTCGCCAGTGTTGCCGGCCCGGATGCGGCGGCACGTTCACGTGCGGAAGAGACTTTCGGTCATCCGGCGTGCGCGCCGCTACCGAAGGGTTCCCGTGGAACTTCAACTCCCGCTCTGGTTCGAGGTCGGCTCGATCGTCGTACTCATCCTCATCGTGATCGCCGACGTGGTGCTCGCCTACAAGCGTCCGCACATCCCGTCGACGCGCGAATCGGCGCTGTGGATCGCGTTCTACGTGGGACTCGCCCTCGTGTTCGCCGTGCTCATGTACATCTTCGCCGGCGCCGACCACGCCGGGCAGTTCGTGGCGGGATGGCTCACGGAGTACAGCCTGTCGATCGACAACCTGTTCGTGTTCGTGATCATCATGGCCAGGTTCTCGGTGCCCAGGAAGTACCAGCAGGAGGTGCTCATGGTGGGCATCATCATCGCGCTGGTGCTGCGCGGCATCTTCATCCTGCTGGGCGCGCAGCTCATCGAGAACTTCAGCTGGATCTTCTACATCTTCGGTGCGTTCCTTCTCTATACGGCGATCCACCAGGTGCTGCAGAACAGCGACGAGATGGACGAGACCGAGAGCGGGCTCATCCGCTTCCTGCGCAAGCGCATCCCGATCACCGACCGGTACAACGGCGCCAAGCTGCGCACCGAGGTCGACGGCAAGCGCATGTTCACCCCGATCATCGTGGTGCTCATCGCGCTCGGCTCCACCGACCTGGTGTTCGCGCTCGACTCGATCCCCGCCATCTTCGGCATCACCACGAGCCCGTTCATCGTCTTCACCGCGAACGTGTTCGCGCTGATGGGGCTCCGACAGCTCTACTTCCTGCTCGGCGACCTCATCGACCGGCTCGTGTACCTCAAGTACGGCATCGCGTTCATCCTCGCCTTCATCGGCGTGAAGCTGGTGCTCCACGCGCTGCACACCAACGAGCTGCCGTTCCTCAACGGCGGCAAGGGCATCGAGTGGGCGCCCGAGATCCCCACCCTCGTCTCGCTCGGCGTGATCGTGGTCTCGATGGCCATCGCCGTCGGCGCGAGCCTGATCAAGCTGCGCATGGATCGCGTGCGGGCGGATGGGTAGCGCTCCCCATTGATTGGGCCGCCCCGGTGCCGGAAGGTAGCGTAGGGGCGGGAGGACGGTGTGACGGTGCAACAGAGACGCGAGCTCACCCTCGGCTCCTCCACGATCCGGTTCCGTTTCGAGGGGCACAGCGATCGCGGTTCTGTGCGGCGCATCAACGAGGACAGCTTCATCGCCGCCCCGCCGCTGTTCGCCGTCGCGGACGGCATGGGCGGCCACGCGTTCGGCGACCGCGCCAGCCAGGCGGCGATCGCGGCGCTCGCCGACGTTGTGGCGCACCACCCCGGTGCGCTCGCCCCGCAGGCTGTCACCGACGCGATCCGCCAGGCCAACGACGCGGTGCTCGCCCTCACCGCCAACACGGCGTTCGCCGGATCCATTTCGGGCACGACCCTCACGGGTGTGGCCCTGGTGGATGTCGGCCAGGCCGACCGCTTCTACTGGATGGCGTTCAACGTGGGCGACTCGCGCACCTACAGCTGGGACGGCAGGCACCTCACCCAGCTGAGCGTGGACCATTCCGCCGTGCAGGAGCTGCTCGACCTCGGCCAGATCACCGCCGCAGAGGCGACGGTGCACCCCGACCGCAACGTGATCACCCGCGCCCTCGGCGCCGACGCGATCGTGGACGCGGATGTCTGGATCCTGCCCGCCCAGGGCCGCCAGACCTTCCTTCTCTGTTCCGACGGCCTCACGAAGGAGCTCGACGTCGCCGAGATCGAGCGCGTCATCGTGTTTCACGACAGCGAACTCGCCCGCCGGGGAACGACGTCGCAGGTCACGCTCTCGGAGCGGCTGGTGAACGCCGCCGTCGCCGCGGGCGGGTCGGACAACGTCACGGTGGTGGTGGTCGAGTCGGAATCGGTGTTGGATTCCGAGGAGACTGTGGATGACGACACCGTCGATCGTGGGGGGATCCACGACACGCTCGAAGAAACCAGGCCCAGGGGGTAGCGGGTGACCGCGACGACGTACGAGCCCGCCGTGGCGGGAGGAGCGATCGCGCTCGTGGCACGGTCGCGCGCGCTCCTGCTTCCGCGCGGGCTCGAGCCGGAGCGGCGCGCGGCGCTGGCCGACATGCTCGCGACCGCGGGCGTGCAGGAGGTGCTCGACCTGCTCGCGTCGGGCGGCCTCGCGCTCGTGCCGCCGTTCGCCCTCGTGGACGCCGGCGACGCGGACCGACTGCTCGTGGTCGTGCGTGGCGGTTTCACGGCCGTCGTGGACACGGCGGGCGGCGGGGAGACCGTGTCGGGGGAGGCGGTCTCGACGTGGGTCGAGCGCGTCATCCCCGGGGCCACCGGGCTCACCGTAGCCGTCGAGGGCGCGACGGCCGACCCCGTCGGGCCTCTTGCTATCGCGGAGGGTATTGTCCTTGCCGCGGGACTGCGCATGGACCGCGGTGCGCAGGAGCGCGCCGAACCCGCGACCGTCACCGCGACCGCCGCGCCGGACCCGGTGCCCGACACGGCGCGGGAACCGGTGACGCAGCCGGTGCCGGTGACCGACGTCGAAGCCACCATGGTCGACGCGCCCACGACGGCCGAGCCCGCCGTCGCGGACCCGGAGGGTTACGACTACCTGTTCGGCGAGACGATGTTCCGCGGCGTCACCGAGGCGGCGGTGCGCGCGGACGAGCCGGCGGAGGAGCCCGAGCCGGCCCCCGCGCAGGACGACGTCGACGTCTTCACCACGGGCGGCGACCACGACGGCCACACCGTGCTCACCGGCGACATCGCCAGGCTCCGCGCCGCGCGCACGACGGCCGCGGAGGAGCCGGCGCCCGCCGCACCACCTCCTCCTCCCGTGACGCCGTCGGTCGTGCTCGTCTTCTCCAACGGCTCGCGCGAGGACCTCGCCCAGCCCGTGCTCGTGGGCCGCTCGCCGAGCATCACCAAGGTGCCGGGAACGCGGATGCCGCGGCTCATCACCGTCGGCGGCGTCGACCAGGACATCTCCCGCAACCACGCCCAGTTCGCGCTCGAGGGCGGCACCGTCGTCGTCACCGACCTGCACTCGCGCAACGGAACGATGATCGCCATGCCCGGCCGCGAGCCGCAGAAACTGCGCGCCGGCGAGCCCACCTCGGTGCTGGTCGGCACCGTGGTCGACCTCGGCAGCGGCATCACGATCACCGTGGAGGGCGCGTGATGCGCCGCGGCACCTCCGTGCCGCCCGACCTCCGCGGCTACACCTACGTGCGCCTGCTCGGCTCGGGCGGTTTCGCCGACGTGTTCCTCTACGAGCAGAAGCTGCCGCGCCGGCGCGTGGCCGTGAAGGTGCTGCTCACCGAGGAGCTCACGCCCGCCAACCGTGCCGCGTTCGTGGCCGAGGCGAACCTGATGGCGCAGCTCTCCACGCACCCGTACATCGTGACGATCTACCAGGCCGACGTCGCCGAGGACGACCGGCCGTACTTCGTCATGGAGTACTGCTCCGGGCCGAGCCTGTCGGAGCGGTACAAGCAGCAGGTGTTCAGCGTCGAGGACGCCCTGCGCACGGGGGTGCGGGTGGCGAGCGCCGTCGCGACCGCGCATGCCGCCGGCATCCTGCACCGCGACATCAAGCCGGCGAACGTGCTCACCAACGACTACGGCTGGCCGGCGCTCACCGACTTCGGCATCTCGTCGGCGGTGGAGGAGGACGCGCTGCCGATCACCACGGCGACGCTCGCCGACCTTCTCGGCGGCGACGCCACCACCGGGTCGACGGGCAGCCAGTCGATCGGAATGTCGGTGCCGTGGTCGCCGCCGGAGATGTTCGAGGACGACCCGCAGCCCGACCCGCGCTCCGACATCTTCTCCCTGGCGGCCACCGTGTGGACGATCCTCGCCGGCCACACGCCGTTCGAGGTCAAGAACCGCGGCAACGGCACGCTCGACCTGATCGGCCGCATCGAGCGCGGCGCGATCACGCCGATGCCGCGCGACGACGTGCCGCGCTCCCTGCTCGCCGTGCTGCGCAAGGGCATGGCCACCGACCGCAACGACCGTTACGACACCGCCGTCGACTTCGCCCGGGCGCTGCAGCGCGTCGAACTCGAGCTGGGCTACGTGCCGACCGCGATCGACGTGCCCAACCTGGCCGCCCCGGCGCCCGAGCGCGGCGGCGGGGTGGATGACGACGCCACCCGCGCCCGCGGCGTCTCCACCATCGCCATCCAGGAGCCCATCGTCGAGCGCGCGCCCGTGCAGCCCGCGACCGTGGCGCCGACCGCGGCAGCGGATGCCGCGC
>JAODAU010000196.1 GCA_025463615.1 Microbacteriaceae bacterium
GCCAACATCGCGGGCATCACCGACGACATGACGCCGCTGCACGAGGTGACGGACGCGGTCTGGGACCGGGTGTTCGCGGTCAACGTGCACGGCATGTTCCTGCTCACCCGTGCTGTGCTGCCCGCGATGCTCGCCGCTCACAGCGGGTCCGTCGTGAACATCGCATCCGAGGCGGCGCTGCGCGGGTCGGCTGCGGGCTTCGCCTACACGGCCTCGAAGCATGCCGTGGTCGGCATGACCAAAAGCTCCGCGTTCATGTACGCAGGCGAGGGCATCCGCTTCAACGCGGTCGCTCCGGGGCCGGTCGCCACGAACATCGGCGCGACCTTCGCCTCCGAACTCGGCTCGGAGAGGATCAACCTGCTGCTCGCGACGCTGCCGCCGATCGCCGAGCCCGCTCAGCTGGCGGCGTCGATCACGTTCCTGCTCAGCGACGACGGCACGAACGTCAACGGCGCTATCGTGCCCTCGGACGGTGGCTGGTCGGTGCAGTAGCCGCGCCGGTCAGGGCGTGATGAGGGTCTGCAGCAGGCCCCCGTATCGCCGCACCAGCTCACGGTGGTCGGTGGCGAGCAGCTGCTCGTCGCCGACCACCCAGAGGCTGTAGAGCAGGCCGCCGACCAGCGCCGCGGCGAGGCGGGCGCGCAGCTCGGCATCCTCGCCCTCGAGCCGGCTGCGCAGCGGCGCGACGAATGCCGCGTTGTGGGCGGCCTGCAGGCGCGACCCGATCTGTTCGCCGTCGCTCGCGCGCAGCAGGGCGATGAACACGCCGCGCACGTTCTCGTCCGAGTCGAGCAGGAACTCGACGAAGCGCTCACCCAGCGTGTCGATGGGCCAGTCCAGCAGCGGCTGGTGGTCGAGGTCGAGCCGCATGGTCTCGAGGAACAGCTTCTCCTTGGACTGGAAGTGGCGGATGACCAGGGCCGGATCCACGCCCGCCGTCTTCGCGATCTCCCGCACCGAGGTTCCCGCGTAACCGCGCTCGGCGAACAGGGTCGCGGCGGCGGTGCGGATCGCGGTCGGGGTGTCGGAGGTCATCGCGTCGTCCTAGGAGTCGAAGCTGCCGAACAGCCCGTTGCCGTACGTGTAGATGGCGTCGTACGCCTCGCCGTAGGTGGTCGGCACCTTGCTGCCCGGGTTGAAGCGGGCGAGCAGCAGGCCGGTGAGGCCCTCGCCCGGCGCCGAGAGCTTGCGCGAGCGGTGCTTCTGCGCAGCCTTGTGCGGGCCGTCCGCCTCGGGGTTCTTCGCCACGTAGAGCGGCTCCGGCTTCGGCCAGGTGTAGGGCTGGCGCGGCTCGGTGAGGTTGATCGCGTTGAAGATCGGGTTGGCCTCGTCATCCCGCCGGGTGAGGGGCTTGAGCCCGTGCAGGCGGCTCAGCGTGTTGATGATCGAGCCGTGGTGCATGTCGTCGTGGATGACGCTGCCCTTCGCCGTGTACGCACTCACGACGATCGTCGGCACGCGCACCCCGAGGCGGTCGAAGGCGAAGCCCATCTCGCCGGGGCCGGTGTTGTCCGGGGGAGTCACCTTGGGCGGTGGCACGTGGTCGTAGGTGCCGCCGTGCTCGTCGAAGGTGATCACGAGCGCGGTGTTCATCGCGTTCGAACCGTGCTTCGACTTCGACTCGCGGATGGAGTCGTAGACCTGCTTGACGAAGGCGTCGCCGGCGCGGACATCCGAGAGCGCGCTGTTGTAGACGTGCAGGGTCTCGCCGTCGCTGAGCTTCACGTCGGTCTCGTGCACGGTCGAGCCCCACGGCGGGTGCATGTCGTTGTGGTTGAACACCATGCGCGGCTCGATGAAGGAGTACGCGGGCAGGTCGCCGTTGGCGGCATCGATCTCGAACTGCTGGATCTCGCGGAAGTTGCTCTTCCAGTAGGGCTGCAGCGCGGGCGCGTGGAGCATGCCGGTGAGCGAGACGAGCTGCGACCCGTCGTAATAGACCCGCCAGGAGACGCCGGCCTGCTCGAGCCGATTGAAGATGGTGGCGGCCGCGGGGCCGTTGATCCACTTGTAGTAGCTGTCGCCGCCGTGGTTCGTCACGAACCCGTGCGAGGTGGAGGCGTGGAAGAACAGCCGGTTGCAGAAGGTCTGCGACGGCACGGCCGCGTGCCAGTGGTCGTACACGGCGAACTCGCGGGCGAGGGTGGAGAGCACCGGCATCATCGCCGGGCTGAAGCTGCCCATCGCGACGCGGTAGTCCTCCTGCGTCGGCTCCTTGCCGCGGGTGGCCCGGTAGTTGATGATGAAATCGTTGACGAAGCCCTTGTTGTTGGGCTTCATGCCGTCGGGCGGCCTGTTGTACGGATCGAGCTGGCCGTACTCCCGCACGTACGCGTTGCCGGGCGGGTCGACCGTGTTGAACAGCTGCGTGTTGACGTGCACGAAGTGCTCGCCCGGGTCGGGCTGCGGCTGCTGCATGATGAAGTCGGTCGAGCCGTCGTAGATGTACGCCGGGATCGGCTCACCGTCGCGCCCCGGGTTCGAGTAGCTGCCCTGAGCCAGGCCGTCGAAGTCGGCCGAGGTGGGCTTCTCGTCTTTCGTGTACAGCCAGCCGAGCATGTTGTCGAAGCTGCGGTTCTCGAACATCATCACCACGACGTGGTCGAACCCCGGCGTCGTGCGCTTGGCCAGGGCGGCGAACTCGGGCGGATGCGTGGTCGCCGCGGCAGTGATCGCGGCCCCGGCGGACCCGCCGATGGCGAGCCCGGCGGCTCCGAGCCCGGCCCGCCTGAGGAAGTCGCGCCGCGAGCTGCCCCGCACCCCGTCGCCACCGCCCTCGCCCGCGCCGGGTGTCTGCTCGGTGGTGTCGGCCATGCCCAGCTCCCGGATCAACGTGACGTCGGGCAAGTCTAACCTGACGTTCCGGCGCGTCCTGAGGGCTGACACGCCCCTCCCGCCGCGCTAGGGTCGGGACATGGCAGACGGGTTCCGGTTCGATCGAAACGCGCGCTACGGCGCCGCGCTGGTCGGCTTCCTGTTCGCCGCCTACCTCAACATCGCCACCGACTTCTCGGCGTTCATCCAGGCCTCGAACTACGACGGCTCGCTCGGCACCGACGTGCCGCTGGTGAATTTCGTGCAGTTCGCCACGATCATGGGGCTGTACGTGGTGTCGATCGTCATCCTGCCCGTGGATGCTGCCCGCCGGGTCTCCGCCGTCACCCTCGTCTGCACCGTGCTGTTCATGTGGGCCACCCTGGGCATCGAGCGTGGCACCGGCAACATCGTGCAGCCGGTGGGTTTCTGGCTGTTCGTGCTCAACCAGGGCTTCGTCACGCTGGTGGTGGCGCTCGGCGGCTGGTTCATCATCCGCGGCCGCCGCTGGGGCTGGATCGCCTTCGCGATCGTGATCGTGCCGCCGCTGGTGGGGCGGGCGCTCGACCTGGCCGAGGTGACCTCGGGTTCGTACACACTCGTGATCGAGGGAACGGTCGTGTTCGGCGGCATCGGCGCCGCGTGGCTCGGCTGGGCTATCGACCGGGCAGTGGAGCGGGCTCTGCGGTCGCGTCGACCGGCAGCGGTCGAGGTTCCCGCCGTCTGAAGTGGGTGCGGGCTGGTCCCGCCCAGAGCAGCACGATCACGAGCGCGGCGAGCACCGCCGTCAGCGCGCCGGCAACGGACTGCGTGATGAGCGCCGCCAGCACGGCGGGCATGATCGTGACAGCGGCGATCACGGTGACCCCGATTCTGGCGCCCCGGCTGGCCCCGGGGAGCCCGCCGGTGACGAAGACGAGCGCGAGCCCGAAGCCGATGCCCAGCGCGCCGAAGAGCAGGAAGCTGCCCTTCACGAGTCCCTCGGTCGACGCGCCCGCGACGATCAGCAGGAACAGGCCACCGAGGATGTTCAGGATGCCGGCCACCCACGCGATCACGGTCACCACCCGCACGCTCCGCGGCACCCGCTCCATCGCGCTACCAGGCGCTCGCGGGCGCCGTGACCACGTCGACCGGCGTGTAGTGCCAGCGCGACCCGTTGCCGTAGTGGCTCGACGCCCAGGGCGAGGCCCAGATGGCCTGCTCGGTTGCGGTCGTGGAGTTGCCTGCCGCGAACCCCGCGACGATTCCGGCCATGCCCGGGTTGTGGTGGAGCATCGCGGCCGCCATCTGCGCGGAGATGTCGAGGTTGGCGAAGCTGCCGGTGCCGCCACCGCCGCCGGATCCGTAGCCGTTGTTCAGGGGGTTGTTGCGGTTCCACCAGTCGTCGGCGCCGTTCTCCTGCCGCATCCACCGGGTGAAGACGGTGACGTTCGCGTCGGACATGGGCCAGCCGCCGTAGAGCATCACGAGCTTGGCCCAGTCGTAGTTGGTGCCGCCGGCGATGAGGCTCTGCACTCCCGGCGAGGCGCTGTAGCCGTCGCGCACGAGGCTGACGCCCCCGGTGGCCGGCTTCACGATGTTCACGGTCTGCGCGTGCGAGGCAACGTAGGCCTTCAGCTCGGCGGCCGCGCTGGGCGGCGGCGGGGGCACGACGGCGAGGATGACGGCGAGCGAGAACGCCGCGACGCCCGCTCCCACGATGAGGGTGCCCGTGCGTCCACGCTGGGTCCGGGGGAGGGAGATCACTCCGCGGATCGTGTCGAGCAGTGGCGTATTCGAAGTCATAAGTGTGTGCGTAAAGTCCCGTGGTTCTGATCGTCCAGCGGTGCGCTCAGTGTCCGAGGCTACCAGAGGGCCCCCGAACGGTACAGGAACGGGGGCGGCGTGGAGGCGATGCTCAGGATGCCGGAGCGGGTGGTCGGGTTCGGTTCCGCCGAGCGTAGACCCGCGCGCGACCGCTGGATAGTGCCAGCAGCAGCAGGATGTCGAGGGCGAGCCCCGGCAATGTCGTCTGCAGCGTGATCCGGCCGCCGCCGGTGGCCTCGCCGACGGCCTGGAAGAGGATCGACAGGGTGCTGAGCGTCATGGCGAGCAGCCGCGCCCAGTTGCGCCCGAGGAACACGCGCCACGCGATGAACAGCTCGGGCAGGGCGAAGAGCACCAGCAGGCCGACCACCCCGACGAGCGCGACGTCGATCGTGGTGGTCGAGGTGGTGCCGCCGAGGTCGGTGGTGAGCACCGCTCGGCCGTCGGTGGCGGTGACCAGGGCGAGCAGCAGCGCGGCGAGGGCGCGGGCGGCGACCAGCACCGCGCCCACCACGGTGGGAGCCGGGCGGCGGTCGCGGCTGTCGGTCGGTTCCGCGGCGGCGGTCGCGGCATCCGAAAGCTTCCTGAGGTCGACGATCGGCAGGTCGCCGTCGGTGCGGATCTCGTCGCCGCCGCCGTTGCGCGAGTGGTAGCCGGTGGAGAAGTCCTTGATCACACTCACCGCCACGCGCGGATCGGCGGCCTCGAGCGTCGCCACGATGTGGTCGCGTTCGCCGTCCGTGTCGGCGTCGATCTTGTGCGTCACCTGCAGCGTGAAGAGCGAGAGGCCGACGCTGCGGTCGTAGGTGCCCGCGGCCAGCCACTCCACGGGGATGCCGCCGGGCAGCATCCACCCCTCGGGGCAGCGCCAGAAGCGCACGTGGTGCCGCTTGCCGGGGCTGCCGTCGACCTCCTGCTGGTAGGCGAAGTCCTGCTGGCGGCCGAAGAGCAGCAGCGGGCTCACGGGCGCCTCGAGGTAGCTCCGGCGCAGCAGCGTCGACTGCACGATCCGCAGGCCGGTGCGCAGGCTGAGGTCGTCGGCCCTGGTCCAACCGGCGGCGGCCATCGCCTCGTGCACCTGCGACTCGGAGCCGAAGGCGGCGAGGTTGATCGGGTCACCGAGCAGGCCGTCGCTGGTGCGCGCGCGCCCGATGAAGTAGCCCGGAACGTAGATGGCCGTGAGGATGCGGTGCAGCCGCGGCAGCACCAGGTACGCCAGAAGCACCCAGAACACGATCGCGGCCACGATCTGCCACCAGCCGAAGCCGAAGCTGTTGGCCGCGAGCAGGTAGGCGAGCCAGACGGCCGCGAGGCCGCCGATCACGAAGAAGACGTTGTCGAGGCGCGTGTCCGTCTTCGGCGTCACCGCCTCCGTCGGGTCCCTCCACGCGCGCTTCGCCCTCACCCTCGACACGCTACAGGCGTACCCTCGCGGGCAGGAGGACATCATGGTCGACCCCGTCGTGCACTTCGAGATCATCGGGCGCAACCCCGCCGCGCTGCGGGAGTTCTACTCCGCCCTGTTCGGCTGGAGCTTCGACACGGACTCGCCGGTGGCGCCGTCCGTGTCGGATGCTGGCGAATACGGGTTCCTCGAGGCGGTGCCGTCGGGAGGAGCTGGCATTCCCGGAGGTGTCGGCGGTGGGGCGGCGTTCGGGCCGCACACACTCGTGTATGTGGGGGTGGCGGATGTCGCGGCATCCCTCTCCCGCGCCCTTGAGCTCGGCGGCTCGCCCGCCCTCGGGCCGGAGGCGAACCCGTCGGGCAGGCTGGTGGTGGCGCAGTTCCGCGACCCGGAGGGCAACCTGGTCGGGCTGGCGGGGCCGCCGCCGGAGTGAGTGACGGTGGGTTCGCCTACTGTCGTCGCGGGAGGACGCGGTGCCGGAGAACGTGCAGAGCTGGTGGGCCCGCCGCCAGTGGTCGAAGGGTGAGCAGACGCCCTATGCCGTCGGCGAGTTCCGCGCGGACTGGGAGCGGTATCCGGTGCTCATCCGGCAGTACCACCCCGACCTCAACGCCGGGATCGCGTTGACCCAGGTGCCGCCCGCGGCCGACGTCTACCTGCAGTGGCAGTGCGACGCCGGGCACGTGTTCGTGGCGACGCCGCTCGAGCAGCGCAATCGCCCGAGCGGCACCCGCCGACGCTCGACCTGGTGCCCGCAGTGTTCGGTCGGGGCGATCGGGCACGCCCCGCGCAAACGCCGCACGGTGATGCGGCCGCCCGCGCCCGGGAAGCCGGGCGACGCGCTCGTGAGCCCGCACGCCCCGCGCGTCGCCTCGGCGGCGGAGGCGCTGCTGCGCCAGAGGCTGGCCGAACGGCTCGAGGTCGACCTGACGCCCAACGCGGTGCGCGTCACCCGTCCGTTCCACGGGCGCACCGAGGTCTGGCCCGACATCGTGATCGACGAGCTGCGGGTCGCGATCGAATACGACACGACCGGGCGCGACGGCCTCGAGCACGTCGGCCCGCGCGAGGAGTCCGACCGCAGCAAGGACCGGCTGCTTCGCCAGGTGGGCTGGGAGGTGGTGCGCATCCGCACCGGCAAGCTGCTGCCGATCGGGCCCTACGACGTCGGCGGATCAGGCGTTACCGGAAAGTTGGTGGAGGCCGTTCTCGACCGGCTTCGCGAGATCCGCGGCGACCTGATCGTGGAGAGCTACCTGCGGCGCGGATCCTCAGCGGGTGCATAGCCTGCACACCTAGATTCGTGACGTGATCATCACGCTGCTGTTCCTCGGGCTGGCGGGCGGCCTCATCACGGGGATCTCGCCGTGCATCCTGCCCGTGCTTCCGGTGATCTTCCTCTCCGGCGGCGCCCAGTCGGCCCGCCTCGACGAGGGTCGGCGGCGCAGCGCGCGTCCGTTCCTCGTGGTTGCCGGGCTCGCGCTGAGCTTCAGCGTGTTCACCCTGCTGGGCACTCTGGTGCTGAGCGCGCTGCCGATCCCGCAGGACATCATCCGCTGGGTCGGCCTGGGTGTGCTCGTGCTGCTCGGCATCGGCATGATCGTGCCGAAGTTCGAGGCGATCCTGGAGAAGCCGTTCTCGTGGATCCCGCAGCGCGAGGTGGGCACGGATCGCGGCGGCTTCCTGCTCGGGCTCACCCTCGGCGCCGTCTACGTGCCGTGCGCCGGCCCGGTGCTCGCGGCGATCACGGTGGCGGGAGCCACCGGAAAGATCGGCGCCGGCACGATCGTGCTCACCGTGGCGTTCGCCGTCGGAACCGCCGTCCCGCTGCTGATCTTCGCGCTGGCCGGCCGGGGTGTCGCCGAGCGCGTGCGGGCGTTCCGGGTGCACCAGCGCGGCATCCGCATCGTCGCCGGCGTGGTCGTGCTCGGGCTGGCCGTGGCCCTCGCCTTCAACGTGACGGATGCCCTGCAGCGCGCCATCCCGGACTACACCTCCGCCCTCAACCGCTCCCTCCAGGGCACTGGCAACGTGGCTCACGCGCTCGGCTCGACGAACGCCACGAGCCAGTCGCTGGCGGACTGCGTCACCGAGTCCGAGCGGGTGGTGGAGTCGAAACTGGAGAACTGCGGCGCCCAGCCGAAGATCTCCGGAATCGACTCGTGGTTCGACACCCCGGGCGACGCGCCGCTCAGCGCGGCCGACCTCAAGGGCAAGGTCGTGCTCGTCGACTTCTGGGCGTACTCCTGCATCAACTGCCAGCGCGCGATCGCCCACGTCGAGGCCTGGTACAAGGCCTACCAGCCCGCGGGACTCGTGGTGGTCGGCGTGCACACGCCCGAGTACGCGTTCGAGCACGTGCGCGACAACGTCGTGGCGGGAGCCCAGCGCCTCGGCATCACCTATCCCGTGGCGCTCGACAACGGGTACACCACCTGGAACGCCTTCGGCAACCAGTCCTGGCCGGCGGACTACCTGGTCGACGCGAAGGGCGTCGTGCGCCACGTGTCGATCGGCGAGGGTGACTACGACGGCACCGAGAAACTCATCCGCAGTCTTCTCTCGAGCGCGGATTCGAAGGCGCAGCTGCCCGCCGCGACGAAGGTCGCCAACGCGACACCGACCGCGGCCACAACGCCCGAGAGCTACCTCGGTGCCGCCCGGGTCGACAACTACGCCGAGGGTGGGGTGCCGCAGACCGGCACGTTCGAATACCCGTCGACGCTGCCGCAGAACTCGTTCGCGCTCACCGGCGCGTGGACGGTCGACGACGAGTCGATCACGGCGGGGACCGGGGCCGGCATCCGACTCGACTACACCGCGCGGTACGTGTACCTGGAT
>JAODAU010000208.1 GCA_025463615.1 Microbacteriaceae bacterium
GAGGCGAAGTCGCGCGCCTCCCGGGCGGCGGTGCGGTCATCCAGGAGCTTCTCGACCAGTTCGGCGAGCGCCCGGTGTGCCGGTTCATGGGCAGTCTGCCAGTGTACGGCCTTCGGGTTGATGCCGAGCACCTCGGTCATCGCCAGCACCTGCCCCTGCATGGATGCCGCCCCCTCCAGGTCCTCCGCGTCGAGCGCCGCGTTTCCCGCACGCACCTTCTCGTGGAGCACGGCCAGCGCCTGCGGAATGGCCAGGTCGTCGTCCATCGCGGCGGCGAACTCGGGCGGGATGAACTCGACCGAGTCGTTCTCGAAGCGGGTGCCGCTCATCCGCCGCTCCGCCCTGCCGAGGAAGCCCTCGATACGCTCGAGCGCGGCCTCGGCCTCGACCAGCGCGCCCTCGTGGTAGTCGATGGTGGAGCGGTAGTGGGCCGAGCCGAGGTAGTAGCGCACGACCAGCGGCCTCGCCTGCCCGAGGAACTCGGAGGCGAAGATGGAGTTGCCGAGCGACTTCGACATCTTCTGGCCGTTCACGTTCACCAGCCCGTTGTGCACCCAGTGGTTGGCGAAGGCGTGGCCCGCCGCGGTCGACTGGGCGAGCTCGTTCTCGTGGTGCGGGAAGCGCAGGTCGAGGCCGCCGCCGTGGATGTCGAACCGCTCGCCGAGGTACCGCGACGACATGGCCGAGCACTCGATGTGCCAGCCGGGCCGACCGTCGCCCCACGGGGAGGGGAATGCCGAGGACTCGGGCTCCTCCGGCTTGTGGCCCTTCCAGAGGGCGAAGTCGCGGGGGTCGCGCTTGCCGCGGGTGGCGGCATCCGCCGAGTCCGCCATGTCGGCCGGCTTCTGGTGGGTGAGCTCGCCGTAGCTCGGCCAGGAGGCCACGTCGAAGTAGACGTCGGCGCTGCCGTCGTCGGCCACGTAGGCGTGCCCGCGCTCCATGAGGTCGGCGATGAGCTTCTGCATCTGCGGGATACTGGCGGTGGCGCGCGGCTCGTACGTGGGCGGCAGGATGCCGAGGGCGTCGTACCCGTGCGTGAACTCGAGCTCGTACCGGTAGGCCAACGCCCACCATTGTTCACCGGTCCCTGAGGCACTCGAAGGGCCCGCCGCCGCGAGGATCTTGTCGTCGATATCGGTGACGTTGCGCACCAGCGTCACGTCGTAGCCGCGGTAGCTCAGCCAGCGCCGCCACTGGTCGTAGACGAGGGCGGACCGCAGGTGGCCGATGTGCGGCGACGACTGCACCGTCGGACCGCAGACGTAGATGCCCACCTTGCCGTCGACGATGGGCACGAAGTCGGCGAGGGCCGCGGTCCTGGTGTCGTAGAGGCGCACTGTCACGGTGCCCAGCTTATTGAGTGCGCTCCAGCAGCGCGGTCGCCATGACGGCGACACCCTCGCCGCGGCCGGTGAAGCCGAGGTGGTCGGATGTCGTGGCCGACACGCTCACGGGCGCCCCGACCAGCGCGCTCAGGCGCGCCTCCAGCTCGACCCGCCGCGGACCCACCTTCGGGGCGTTGGCGATGACCTGCGCCGCGACGTTGGCGATCGCGTAGCCGGCGCCCGCCACGAGCGCGACGGTCTCGGTGAGGAACACGTCGCCGTGCGCGTCGGCGAACCGCGGGTCGGCCGTGCCGAACCGCGATCCGAGGTCGCCGAGCCCGGCGGCCGAGAGCAGGGCGTCGCAGATGGCGTGGCTGAGTGCGTCGCCATCGCTGTGGCCGGCGAGGCCGCGCTCGCCCGGCCAGTGCAGCCCGCCCAGCCAGAGCGGGCTCTCGTCGTCGTAGGCGTGCACGTCGACGCCGGTGCCCGTGCGAAAGCCGCCAAAGCGGGTCGAGCTTGTCGAGACCTCACGAGGCAATTCGTCGGTGGGATCTCGGCGAGCTCGATCCGCTTTCTGTTGCGCGCGCTCCAGGTCGTGCGGCGTCGTGATCTTGAACGCGTCGGCGTCGCCGGTGACCACGCTCACGGCGTGGCTGGCCGCGGCGAACAGTGCGGCGTCATCCGTGTACTCGCTCGTCGCGGCGGCGTACGCGGCGACCAGCTGCGCGGCCGGGAACCCCTGCGGGGTCTGCACGGCCACGAGGGTGGAGCGGTCGACGGTGTCGAGGGCGCGGCCGGCATCCGTGAGCTTGATGGTGTCGGTGACCGGCAGCGCCGGGATCACGCCCGCTCCGGTCGACTCGACCGCGGCGATCACCCGCTCGAACTGGTCCACCGGGGTGAACGCCCGCGCGGCGTCGTGCACGAGTACGGTTCTGACGCCCGGCGCGAGCAGGGCGAGCCCCGCCGCGACAGAGCCCTGGCGCGTCGCCCGCCCGATCACGGATGTCGCGCCCTCCGGCAGCTCCAGCCCGAGCGCCGCGGGCACGACCACGATCACCTGCACGGCGGGATCGAGCGCGCGCACAGGGTCGAGGGCGCGGTCGAGCAGCGTGCGCCCGGCGACGCGGACGAACGCCTTCGGCACGGACGCGCCGAGCCGACTGCCACTGCCCGCGGCGACCACGACGACAGCGGTCGTCGGACCCTCCGTCACAGCCGTGTTGCCTTAGGAGGCGAGGACCTCGTCGAGAACTGTCGAGGCCTTCTCTTCGTCGGTCTTCTCCGCGAGCGCGAGCTCGGAGATCAGAATCTGGCGAGCCTTCGCGAGCATGCGCTTCTCGCCGGCGGAGAGCCCGCGATCCTGGTCACGGCGCCAGAGGTCGCGCACGACCTCGGAGACCTTGATGACGTCGCCCGACGCCAGCTTCTCCATGTTCGCCTTGTACCGGCGGGACCAGTTGGACGGCTCCTCGGTGAACGGGCTGCGCAGCACGTCGAAGACCATCTCGACTCCCTCACGCCCGATGACGTCGCGGACGCCGACGAGGTCGACGTTGTCGGCCGGCACCTCGATGGTGAGATCGCCCTGCGCGATACGCAGTTTGAGGTACAGCTTGTCCTCACCCTTGATCGTGCGGTTCTTGACTTCGATGATTGTTGCAGCGCCGTGGTGGGGGTACACGACGGTCTCGCCGACCTCGAAAAGCATGGATGAAGCTCCGTTCAGTGGCCTCTAGTTTACCACAGCGTTCTTTCAGTTAGGCTGCCCTTACTCCGCTCGGGAGCGGGCCGCTCGGTAGGCTAAACTCAAGGCCGTTGTCCCGCGTTCTGGAGGGTTCTGTGAGAGCACGTATCGCCGTGTCCGTCGCCTTGGCGGCTGGCCTCCTTGTGGGCACCACCGGGTGCACCTTCTTCTC
>JAODAU010000216.1 GCA_025463615.1 Microbacteriaceae bacterium
GAGAACACGTGAACCGGCTTCGCATCAAGCACATGACCGGCTTCCACTACGGCGGCGAGGTCACCGCCAGCTACAACGAGGCGCGGATGCTGCCCGCCAGCGGCGACGGCCAGCTGGTGCTCTACTCCAACCTCGAGATCCTGCCGATCAGCGCCCACCACAACTACGTGGACTACTGGCAGAGCCGGGTCTCGTCGTTCGAGATCCTCACACCGCACCGCGAGCTGTCGCTCACGGCGACGAGCCTCGTGGAGGTGCGGCCGCGGGATCATCCGACCCACATCTCCACCTGGGAGGAGCTCACCGCCACGGCGGAGCGCGCCACCGAATACGTGGAGCAGCGCAAGCAGACGCGCCTCACCGCACCGCCCAAGGAGGTGGTGACCATGGCCCGCACGATCGCGGATGCCTCGGCCGACCCCTGCACGGCGGCCCTCGCCATCAGCCGCAAGATCGGCGAGAGCGTGGAGTACATGTCCGGCGTCACGGGTGTGCACACCACCGCGGCCGAGGCGTGGGAGCACCGCAAGGGCGTGTGCCAGGACATCACGCACCTGGCGATCGGCGCGCTACGGGCCGTCGGCATCCCGGCGCGCTACGTCTCGGGATACCTCCACCCGAAGCCGAACGCCGCGATCGGCGAGACCGTCGCGGGCGAGTCGCACGCCTGGGTCGAGTGGCTGTGCGACGGCACCTGGCGCGGCTTCGACCCCACCAACCAGATCGACATCGGCGACCGCCACGTCACCGTCGGCCACGGCCGCGACTACAACGATGTGCCGCCGCTGCGCGGGGTCTACGCGGGCCCGTTCAAGAGCCAGCTCTTCGTCAAGGTGGAGATCACCCGCGAGAGCTAGCGGTCGCTGAGGCCCTCGAAGCGGCTGAGCATCGACCACCGCGGGAGCCGCGCGAGCCAGATGGCGGCGGTGAACATTCCGGCGGCCCCGATCAGCATGGGCAGCGTCGCGACGAAGAGGGTTCCCAACAGGCCTCCGATCAACGCTCCGGGGAGCTCGCCGGCGATGGCGATGAGACGTTCAGAGGCGGCTATCTGGCCGACCAGGGCATCCGGGCTCTGCACCTGTCTGATCGTGTTCGAGAGCACGATGCACAGCACCATGGCCGCGGACCAGAGCGCCTGTGTGCCGGTGACGACGGCGACCTGCGCCAGATGCGACGGGCTGGCCAGCACAGCCACCATCGCCACCACGCTCGCGCCGGGGACAAGGAGGGACGTGACGTAGAACGCCTTGCCGCGCCGCTCGACGAAACCGGATGCCGCGAGCAGGCTGCCCGCCACGGCGCCGAGTCCCCCGCCGACGCCGAGCGTAGCGAGGTCGATCGTCGTGAAGTGCAGCGACCGGACGCAGAAGATCACGAACACCGACTGCACGAGCGCGCTGAAGAAGTTGAAGTGGAGCGAGGAGAGCACGAGCGGGCGGAGGTACGGATGCCGGAAGATAAACCGCAGACCCTTGAGCGCAAACGGCCCGACCGAGCCGGTGGAGACGGTATCGACTGGACCGGCGAGCAGCGGGTCGGGTGACTCCGGCACCACCAGGGGCCGACGCGTCCGCGCTCGCAGTCCGGCGCGGGCGGCAACGACAAGAGAGAGTGCAGCCCCGGAGAATGCCAGCGCGGCCGCACCGGATGCCCACCCGAACCCCACGAGCACGACGATCAGGCCAGCGATTCCGGGGCCCGAGACTTCGGCGGTCGCCGTGGTGCCGCGCAGGAGTGAGTTCAGCCGATTGAGTTTGCGTGGCTCCCGTCCCACGAGTTCCACGACGGCGGTCGACAGCCCGCCTCGTTAAGCAACCCCCCGATGCCGAGGAGGAGTGCCGCAACGTAGAGAAGGGCGATCTCGTGAAAGGACACGATCGCAGCGGCGAGCACGAATGCGGACAGAGCCCTGGTCAGGTTGGCGATCACGACGGCCCGTGCCCCACCGAGCCTGTCGATGAGCACCCCCGCCAGCAGCCCGAACGCGAGTGCGGCGACGGACTCGAGGCTGTTGATCACGCCGACCTGGAGCGCGGTCGCGCCGAACACCGTGACCGCGGCCAGGGGGAGCGCGAAGAACGCGACCTGCGTGCCAAGGGCGCCGAGCGCCTCGCTGCTCCACAGCCCCGCGATCCGAGCTCGCCGGTGATCGCTCACGCTGCGGTGCTCAGGTCGCGGCGACCAGGCGCAGGTTCGCGGTGCCCTGCGCCACCGCGGTCGGCACGATGGTCGCGAGCAGGTTGACGACGAGCACCATGCCCGCGATCAGGCCGAACGGCCCCCACGAGATCGCCAAGCCGCCGACGCCGAGCGCCGCGTGGAACGGGCCCTGCAGCGCGGCGAGGCCGAGCAGCACGCCCACCATGCCGGTGACGACGCCGGTCACGACCACGATGACCGCCTCGAACACGGCCTGCAGGATCTGCTGCCGCGGCGTCGCGCCGGCCAGCGCGCCGAGGGCGATCTCCTTCTCGCGCTGCAGCCCGGCCATGAAGACGAGCACGCCGGCGCCGACCACCGAGACGATGATCGGCAGCCCGACGAGCGCGATCACGCTGAACAGCCCGGGGTCGTCGCCCGCACCCGCGCGCCCGGCGGCGGCGACGGCCGCGTTCGTCGAGTCGTTGATCGAGTACAGCCCCACGATGAGCACCACCGAGACGGCGACCGGAACCACGGATGCCACCACCCGCGCGCTGGCCGCCTGCAGCGCACTCCGCGCAAGAAACCAGCTCACCGAGCGGCCGCGGGGCACGAGCGCGCTCCAGGCGCGCAGGAATCCCATGACCGTAAGCGGGCCGGCGGCCGCGACCGCGAACGCGAAGAGTAGGGACCCGATGAGCAGCAGCGTGCCCGCGTTGGCGTAGTCGCTGCCCGCCGCCGTGATCACGTAGAGGAAGACGGCGAGGGCGAGGAGGGCGCACGCGACGATCCAGCGGAGGGGCGTCATCCGCAGGTCGCTCGTGCCCGCGCCCTGGATGGCCTCGATCGGTCGCACCGAGCGGATCTCGCGGCCGGCGCCCGCGGCCCCCGCGAAGATGACCACGAGCCCGACCACGATGCCGAGCAGCATGCCGAGCGGCGTGGCGGCGGTCGACATGCCGGGCACGATGAGGCCGCCGTCGCCCACGTAGCCGATCACGCCGCCGATGGTGGCGGCGCCGATCACCAGCCCGAACACCGTGGCTACCAGGCCGAGCGCCACGAACTGGAGGTTCAGGATGCGGCCCGACTGGGCATCCGTCATGCCGGAGAGCTGCCAGAGCGCCAGCAGCCGGCGCCGCTGCGAGACGACGAGGGTGGCCACCCCGCGGACCGTGCCGATCATCACGATCGCGAGGATTAGGCCGCAGCTGATGGTGGCGCTCGCGAGGCCGAGGGGCGTGAGGGCGACGGGGTCCGGATGCTTCGCCGCAAGGTCTGCGCCGATGTGCGCCCAGCCGATGTCGGTGACACCGATCAGCGCCATCGCGCCGATCCAGGTGGAGAGCGTCTGGATCACCGCGAGCAGAATGAGGGCGCCGATCCAGATGCGCCAGGAGTGGCGCAGGTCGGCGAGCACGATGCGGATCATCGGTCAGCTCCCCTGCGGCGCGGTCGGCGCGCGCAGGTGGGTCAGCATGGCGGCGACCGCGTCGGCCGTCGGCTTCTCGAGCGTGGTGACCAGCTCGCCGTCCTTGATGAAGACCACGCGGTCGCAGCGCGCGGCCGCATTCGGGTCGTGGGTGGCCATCACCACGCACTGCCCGTGCTGCGCCGGGATGCGCTGCAGCAGGTCGAGCACGGCCGCGCCCGAGGTGGAGTCGAGGGCGCCGGTTGGCTCGTCGGCGAAGACCACCTGGGGCTGTGACGCGATCACGCGGGCGATCGCCACGCGCTGCTGCTGGCCGCCCGAGAGTCGACCCGGCAGCGCGCGGAGCTTGGCGCCGAGGCCGATGTCGTCGAGCGTGCTGCGGATGAGCGCATCCGGCACCGGTCGCCCCGCCAGCCGCGACGGCAGCGCCACGTTCTCATAGACGCTGATCGAAGGGATGAGGTTGTAGGCCTGGAAGATGAAGCCCACGTGGTCGCGGCGGAACACGGCCGCCTCGCGCCGGGACATCTCGGCGACATCCCGGTCGAGGATGAGCGAGGTGCCCGCGGTGGGCACCTCGAGGCCGGCGAGGCAGTACAGGAGGGTGGACTTGCCCGATCCGGAGGGCCCCATCAGGGCGGTCATCGAGCCGGGCTCGAAGTCGACCGTGATGCCGCGCAGGGCGACGGTGGGCTCCGCGGCCTTGGACTCGCGGTACGTCTTCTGGATGTCGTGGGCGCGCACGGGCGCGGAGGGTGTGGTCACGTAAACACTCTATACGTATTCTATGAGCGCCCTTCGAGAGCCTCAGGGACCGGTGTGGAAGGGCCGACTAGGACTTCTCGGCGGCCACGCGGTCGGCCTCGATGTCCTCGGCGACGACCGCCGGCGTGAGGCGCAGGGTGAAGTGCCGGTCCGAGTAGCTGAGGCGCATGCCGCGGTACCGGATGAGCCAGTACAGGCCCACGAGCGTGGCGAGCACCCCGGCCGCCGCGCCCACCCCGAGCGACCAGCGCGGCCCGAACTCGTTGGCGACCCAGCCGACGATCGGGGCGCCGAGCGGGGTGCCGCCCATGAAGATCGCCATGTAGATGGCCATGACCCGGCCGCGCACGGCGGGCGGGGTGGATAGCTGCACCGATCCGTTCGCCGTGGTCATGAGGGTCTGCGAGGCGAGGCCGGTGAGCGCGAGCGCCGCGCCGAAGAACCAATAGCTCGGCGCGAACGCGGCGGCCGCGCAGCCGACCGCGAACACCGCCGTCGCCGAGAACAGGAAGCGCATGCGCGGCCGTTCGCGCCGCGCCGAGAGCAGGGCGCCGGCGACGGATCCGACGGCCATCACCGACGAGAGGATGCCGAACTCCGCGGCCCCCTTGTGGAACACGACCGTCGACATCGTGGAGATGAAGATCGGGAAGTTGAGCCCGAACGTGCCGATCAGGAAGATCATGATGAGGATCACCATGATGTCCGGCCGCGACCGCACGTACTTGAAGCCCTCGACCAGCTGGCCGCGCTTGCGGGGCGCCCGCGGCGACGGCGTCAGCTCGCGCACGCGCAGCAGCCGCAGCGACGCGAGCACCGCGCCGAACGACACCGCGTTGATGAGGAACACCCAGCCGGCACCGACGGCCGCGGTGAGCAGGCCCGCGACGGCCGGTCCCACCATGCGGGCGAGGCTGAAGGATGCCGAGTTGAGCGCCACCGCGTTGGAGAGGTTCGAGCCGCCGACCAGCTGCGACACGAAGGTCTGCCGGGCCGGGGCGTCGAAGGCGGCCACGATGCCGAGCAGCAGCGCGAACACGTAGACGTGCCACAGCTGCACCGTGCCGGTGACGGTGAGGATGCCGAGCACCAGCCCCAGCATCCCCATGGCCCCCTGCGTGAACATGAGCAGGCGGCGCTGGTCGATGCGGTCGGCGATGAGGCCGCTCACCGGGAGCAGCAGCAGCTGCGGGCCGAACTGCAGCGCCATCACGAATCCGACGGCGGCGGCGTCGTGGTGGGTGAGCTGGGTCAACACGATCCAGTCCTGGGCGGTGCGCTGCATCCAGGTGCCGACGTTGGAGACGATCGCCCCGCTCGCCCAGATCCGATAGTTGTAGCCGCTCAGGGAACGGAACATGGCACTCACTGTTCGGCGAGCCCCCTCAGGATCGGGGCGGCGGCGTCGAGGATCTCGCGGTGCTCGACGCTGAGCTCCGCGAGACGCTGGGTGAA
>JAODAU010000242.1 GCA_025463615.1 Microbacteriaceae bacterium
CTTCGCGCGCGGTGGCGACGGTCACCGACCTGAGCTTCTCCGTCGCGCCCGGCTCGGTCACCCTGCTCGACGGGCGCAGCGGATCGGGCAAGTCGACCGTGCTCGCCGCGGTCGCCGGCCGGCTGCCGCAGGGCGCCACGGTCGACGGTGTCGTGACGGGTGTGGATCGTGGGCGGCTGGCGTGGCTGCCGCAGCATCCGCGGTTCGTGGCGGATACGTTTGCCGGCGAGCTGGAGGTCTACGGCGCGTCGCTGGAACGCGCGACCGGACTGCTCGACGAGCTTGGCCTCGCCGACCTCGACACCGCCACGGCCAGCCCGGGGGAGCTGCGCCGCCTCGCCGTGGCCCGCGTGGTCGCCCGCGTGGAGGCGGGCGCCGACCTGGTGGTGCTCGACGAGCCGACCGCGCAGCTCGACGCCCGGGCGGCGGACCGGGTGATCGCGCTGCTCGAACCGCTCCGCGGACGGGTCACGATGCTCGTGGCGAGCCACGACTCGCGCGTGCGGGCGCTGGCCGACCGCGTGGTGACGCTCGGGGCGTCGGCGGCCGGCACGTCGACGGTGGAGGGCGAGGAGGGGGAGCGCCGCGTCATCCACCGCCCGGGCGCGCCCGACGGACGGCCCGGCCGCGCCCTGCGCGACTTCCTGCGCCCGGTACGGGGGCGGATGCTCGGCACCGTCGTGCTCGGAACGCTCGCCACCCTCTTCGCCGTCTCGCTCACCGGCCTCTCCGGCTGGCTGATCGTGCGTGCCTCCGAGCACCCGCCGATCATGTACCTGCTCGTCGCCATCGTGGGCGTGCGGTTCTTCGGCATCGGCCGGGCGGTGCTGCGCTACGGCGAGCGCCTGGTCGGCCACGACACCGCGTTCCGAGCGACGACGGGGCTGCGGATGCGGCTCTGGGCAGCGCTGGCCCGCGCCACCGACCGTCGCCGGCTCACCGCCGGCGCGTCGCTCGACCGCCTGGTGCGGGACGCCGACCGGGTGCGCGACCTCGTGCTCAGGACCGTGGTGCCGATCGTGGCCGGCTACCTCACGCTCGCGGCCTTCGGCGTGGTGGCCGTCGCCCTCGAGCGCTCGCTCGCACCGCTCTGGTTCGTGCTCGCGGCGGGGGTCGCGGCCCCGGTCGCGGCACTCTGGGGCGACCGGCTGGCGACCCGCGGCTCGGAGGAGCTGCGCTCGACCGCGCTGCGGCGCTTCGCCGCGATGCTCGTGGCGGCAGACGACCTGCGCGGCAACGGCGTCGACGGGGGTGTGCGCGACGGCCTCGCGGCGATCGACCGGCGGGCCGGGGCATCCGCGCGCCGCAGCAGTTGGGCCCTCGGCCTGGGATCCGCCGTCGTCATCGCGGCCTGCGGCATCACCGCCGTGCTGCTCGGCGCGTCCGGCGGGCTGCAGGCCGGGCTCGGGGCGATGCTCGCCCTCTCCGCGCTCGCGCTGGCCGAGCCGCTCACCGATGCGGTCGCCGCCATCCAGCTCGTTCCGGCGCTGCGGCACTCGCTCGCGGCCGTCGACCTCGAGCCCGTGGCGGACGCAGCGCCGCGCAGGGCGCCAGCGCGCATCGACTCGCTCGACCTCGACGGGCTCAGCGCCGGCTGGAACGGCGAGCCGGTGGTCACGGATGCCACGGCCCACGCCTCCCGCGGCGACCTGCTCGCGATCACCGGGCCGTCCGGCTCGGGTAAGTCCACGATCGCCTCCGTTCTGCTGGGCCAGGCAGCTCCGATCGGAGGGTCATACCGGCTCGACGGCGTCGACGCGAGCGATCTCGACCTGCGCGGGCGCATCGGCTGGTGCCCGCAGGAGAGCCACCTCTTCGACTCGACCCTGCGCGCCAACCTGCTCATCGCCCGTGAGCGCGGCGAGGCCCCGAGCGAGCGCGAGATGCGCGACGCACTCGGGCTCGTGGGCCTCGGCGGCCTGCTCGCCGGCCTGCCCGACGGGCTCGACACCCGCGTCGGCCGCGAGGGCTCGCGGCTCTCCGGCGGCGAGCGCCAGCGGGTGGCGGTGGCGCGTGCCCTCCTCACCGGCTGCGACGTGATCGTCATCGACGAGCCGACGGCGCACCTCGACGAGGAGACGGCGGAGGCGCTCATGCGCGACCTGCGCGTGGCGCTGGCCGAGCGCATCGGCGTGCTGGTGACGCACCACCCGTACGGGCTGCGCGAGTCCGACCCCCGGTTGCGGCTCGGCGGCCACGCGCTGGCCGCCGCCTAGGGTTGGTGGGGTGAGCGGCATCCTGCGAGGAATTTCAGGAACGGACGCCGCCTGTCCACCGTGCTCGCGGGCTCCGGGCGCTAGGTTCATGGTGGAGGCAGGGTCATGCGGCGCAGGGCGTGGGGGATCGGCTGGGCGACCGCGTTCGTCGCAGCGCTGGTCTTCGTCGCGCCCGCCGTGTCGGCGCAGGCGTCCCAGCCGCACGAGCCGAACGGCCACGGCGACCCGATGATCAGCTTCAGGCTGCCCGATCACCAGGGCCACGACTTCGCCCCCAATGCGCGCAACTACGCGAGCTCGGGCAGGGCGGGCGGCCCGCTGTTGCTCTTCCTGCCCGCGACACGCTCCGTCCCCGCCGACTACCGCTCGTTCCTCGACACCGCGTCGTCGCTGGGCTACCACGTGCTCGCGCTCGACTACTTCAACCGCGGGCGTTCCGTGGTCAAGACCTGCGCGGGCATCCCCGACTGCTACGCCGCCATGCAGCGCAACCGCTTCGACGGCACGCACCCCAACGAGTGGAGCGCCATCGCTCCGCGTGACTCGATCCTGAGCCGCCTGCGCGTGGCCCTCGACTACCTCAAGACCTCGGATGCCGCGGGCGGCTGGTCGCGCTACTCCACCGGCGACCACGTGCACTGGCGCGACATCGTGGTGGCCGGGCACTCGCAGGGCGGCGGCCAGGCGGCATACATCGCCCACAACCATCGCGTGCAGGGCGCGCTCATGTTCTCCTCGCCCGTGCAGAGCGACAACGGCGTGCCCGCCGCCTGGATGCTGCAGAAGGGCGTCACCCCGGCCTCCCGCATGTACGGCTTCGTGAGCACCCACGACATGTACTTCCGCAACGTGGTGGGCTCGTGGACCGCGCTCGGCATGGGCCAGCCCGTCGATGCGAGCAGCCTCACCGCGAGCTCGGACGCCCACACCGTCGTCAGCCCGCTCGACCTCGGCACCCCGGACCAGTCGCACCTGCGCTCGGTGGTGGACTCGACGCCGCGCACCTCCAGCGGCGTGCCCGTGTTCGAACCGACGTGGGCGTGGATGCTCAAGAAGGTGCAGTCCGGCTCACCGACAGCGGACTCATAGGCGCGGCACTGGCGGCGCGCAGGGGCGTGGGTACTGTGGAACGGTGGCCCCCTCCGATACCCTCGCCCAGCTGATCGCCCTCCGGGGCACCGAGTCGCCGGACGCGGTGTTCCTGGAGGACGCCCGATCCGACCGTGTGCTCGGCTACGCCGACCTGGCGGATGCCGCGGCACGCTGGGCGGGCCGCCTCGCCGCCCTGGGGCTCCCGGCCCACCACCCCGTCGTCGTGGATATCGCCGACCCGCTCGACTTCGCCATCACCCACCTCTCGGTGGTCGCGGCCGGGCGCCGTTCGGTGCCGACCAACCCGGACCTCTCGGACGACGACCTGGCCCGCATCATCTCCCAGCTGGATGCCACGCCCCTCGTCGTCACCGACCGCGACCGAGCCCTCGACACACTGCGCGTGGACGCGCTGCCGGATGCCGCCCCGGCGGACCCCGCGGGTCACGGCTCCGTGCTGCTGTTCACCTCCGGCTCCACGGGCGAGCCGAAGGGCGTCGAGCTCTCCGAGGAGCAGCTGCTCTTCGTCGCCCGCGGCATCGCCGCCCACAACGCCCTCACGGCCGAGGATCGCGGCTACAACCCGCTGCCGCTGTTCCACGTCAACGCCGAGGTCGTCGGGCTGCTCGCGACCCTGGTCGCCGGCGCGACCCTCGTGCTCGACCGCCGCTTCCACCGCACCGGCTTCTGGGAGCTGCTGGAGGAGCGGGAGATCACCTGGCTGAACGCGGTGCCGGCCATGCTGGCCGTGCTGGCGCGCAGCGGGGAGTTCGCGGTGCCCGAGCGGGTGCGGTTCGTGCGCTCGGCATCCGCCCCGCTGCCGGACGCGGTGCGCGAGGCGCTCGGCTCCGTGCCGCTTGTGGTGAGCTGGGGCATGACCGAGGGTGCGAGCCAGATCACCGCCACCCCGCTCGGTGAGCCGCAGCGCGACGGCTCGGTCGGCCCACCCGTGGGCTGCGAGGTGCAGGCGCGCGACGCCGAC
>JAODAU010000249.1 GCA_025463615.1 Microbacteriaceae bacterium
ACTCGATGTGGCCCGCCTCTAGCGCTGGAAGGCAGGCGACCTCGACCGATTCGGCAGCACCGGCACGGACGCGGCACGTCAGGTCGGTAGCGAACGCACTGGTCACAATCATCAGGAGCATCGGGTAGTTCTGACCCCGGTGTAGGAAAAGATCAAGGCGCGGATCCGCGGTAGCGGCGCCCACGCCGCAATGTCGGTCACCGACAGCGCCTCGTCCGAGGCCGGCAAGTCGCGGGCTCTACATCGGCATGCTCACCTTCGGGTTGTTGACCCGCGGCCGGCGAGCGGCTCGGCGCTACGGCGCCACCCCCACCGCCCGGGCGTGCTCTCGTTTTGGTAGCGGTTCAGCCCGTCTGTACGGGCGCCGCTGCCTGCGACAGCAGACTTGGTGCCAGGCTGCCTCGACGGTGGGCGAGCAGCGCGTCCCGGAGGTACTCCAGCACGCCTCGCTTCTGGATCTTGCAAGTCCCGTTCGCGGTGAGGATCCGCGAGACGAAGAGACTCCCCTCCTCGGTGCGTGTGCCCTGCGTCGTGCGGCGCCACATGACGGCGCCACGCAGGTCGCGCTCCGCGGTGTTGTTCGTGGGCTCGAGCCCCTCGCTGTCGATGAAGCGGAAGACCGCGTCCCATTGGCGTAGGAGGTCGGTGCCCAGCGACCGCCACTTCCGATCTGCGTCTTGAGCCCGGCCGCGGCTGCAGAAGTCGCGGAATTGTTCCCGGTAGGCCGCCGTCCCCTCGCGGAGCGCCGCACGGGTGATCGCGCCCTCCTTGAACTGGTGCCAGGTGCGGAACATCGCGTCGGCACCGGCGAGCGCCTTCACCGCGGACGTACCGCCAGCGGCGTTGCGGTCGACGATCGCCTGCAGGTCTCGTTCGAGGTGGGACCAGCAGAGCTGGCGCCGTGCAAACATCTCGTACGGCCGCCAGCGGTCGCAGTGGATCACGCCGCCGAAGCCCTTCGGGAACCAGCGGAGCAGCTGATCCTTCCCGCGGCGTCGGTTGACGGCGAAGCACGTGAACCGCGCCGTGACCGCGATCCACAGCCAGTGCATGATCCCGCTCTGGCGCCAGCTGGTCTCGTCCAGGTGGGCGGCCGGAGCAGCAGGCAGGGCCTCCTCGACCTCGCGCGTGGGGCTCTCGAGCGCATCGCTCATCTGGGTACAGCAGTCCTGTACCGTAGCCGCGCAGATCGGTACGCCGAGAACGGTCTGGAGGAGCTGGGCCGCGGCATCCCGCGAGAGGTGGTACTGGCCGACGAGCGTCGCGGCCAGCGCCGAGAGGCGGGGCCCCGTGCATGTCACCGCCTCAGGAGGAACGGGAGCCGCGTTGAGCTCGCGACAGCACGGGCAGCGCACGAACTGGAACGTGTACTCGGTCACTTCCGGGCTGATCGGGGGGAGTTCCACGACTTGGCGCACCTGAGGTCGGCCTTCCACGGACACCCCGTCCAGACGCGTCCCACACGCGCACGCCGAGGGTCGAACCTCGATCCGGTGGTTCACCTTCTCTGGCGGGATCACAGCACGGGTCACCCCCTTGTGTCCCGGCTGGCCGCCCGCCTTCCGCTTCCCCTTCTCCCGCTTGTTCGGCTGGGGCCGCTTGAACGGCGAGTCGGTTGACGGCGGCTTGTTCGAGTTCGAGGAGTCCGTCTTCAAGCGTGCGCGGAGCTCGGCGTTCTCGCGCAAGAGCGCCGCGTTCGCCTCGCGGAGCTGCTGGTTCTCAGCCTTGAGGGCGGTCGCCTCCTCGCGCAGGGGCTTCGCCACCCGCTCAATTGCGGCTTCGATGAAGGCGATCAGTTCAAGTTCCGGAGGCATCGACGCGTCGTACCATGGACGCGTCAAGACTTCTGTCACCTGCGCTACATACCGATCAGGTCGCGGCTCGCGGACGCACCGTACAGACCCGCTGAACTGCTACGCCGGTGGTTGTTCTGGGAGGACGTGGAAGGCGGCCACGGCGGCGCGTCCACGAGCGAGCAGCGGGCGACGATGTGGGCGTTGTCCTGGTCGTTCTTGTGGAAGGAGCTGAAGCAGGTCAGGGGCAGACGACGTCCGACCACACCGCGGCGTCGTCCGTCTCGTCGCATTCGAGGATGGCGGCGTCGCGATCGACGGTCGCACGGAGCCCGCCCACGGCCGACGCCACCGGCACCCGGAGCTCGAGCGCCCGCTCGGTTCCGGCCGCGAGCGGCGGGGCGAGCCGCCCGGAGGCGACCTCGACGCCGTCGGCGATGCGGGTCACCGACACCGGGACCGGCTCCGCGATGTCGGCCGCGCCGGCGTTCGCGACGTACACGGTCACGTAGAGATCGTCGACGCAGCCCTCGCCGCACACCTCGGCGATCGACACCGTGAGGTTCGGCAGCGCCGGCCCGCCGGCGATCGCGGCGTGCCCCTGCCACACGTTGGCCGCCGTCCACCAGTCGGTCTCGGCCGGCACCGTGCCGTCGACGTTGAGGATGCCGGGGTGAAAGTCGACGCCCGGCGCCGGCACGTCGGGGTCCGGCACGAGCCACCCGCCGGCCGCGCTCTCGAACACCTGCACCGCGGGCGCCGATCCGCTCACGACGATCTCGGCGAGGCCGTCGCCGTCGAGATCCACGACGAGGGGCACGTTCTTCCAGTGGTTGTTCGAGTTGCCGGTGGGGATCGTGGCGAGCAGGGTGCCGTCGGGACCGTAGATCGTGAGCGCGTCGTGGTCGCGCACCACGATCTCGTGCAGCCCGTCGCCATCGAGGTCGGCGAGGGTGAACGGATGCCAGCCGACGTCCGACATCGGCACGCGCCACAGCTCGGCGAGGTGTTCGTCGTACACGATGAGTCCGGACACCAACGCGCCGTCGACGACGCCGTTGTAGTCGAGCACGATCTCCGGCTCCGGGTCGCCGTCGAGCTCGCCCACGCCGATCAGCGCGCCCGCGCTGGACACGGTCGGCACCTCGGCGATCGACACCGTGAGGTTCGGCAGCGCC
>JAODAU010000255.1 GCA_025463615.1 Microbacteriaceae bacterium
AGCCCGTAGCCCTCGAGCACCTTGATGCCGAGGCTGCGGTAGAAGTGGCCGAGGCGCAGCCCGAGCGGGGCCGAGCCGGAGACGGCGTAGCTGACGCGGCCGCCCATCGCGGCGCGGATCTTCGAGAGCACGAGCCGGTCGTACAGCGCGAACTGCAGGCGCAGCTTGAGCGGCACGGTGCCCTCGTCGAGCGCCTTCGAGTGCGCGATGGCGATGTCCGCCGCACGACGGAAGATCGCGCCGCGCCCGCCCGACTCGGCCTTCTGCTCCGAGGAGTTGTAGACCTTCTCGAACACGCGGGGCACCGCGAGCAGGAACGTCGGCTTGAACGACGCCATCGAGGGCAGCAGCTGGCTGGTGTCACCCTGGTGGCCCACCTTAACGCCGCCGTGAACGCCGAGCACGGCGATGAAGCGGGCGAACACGTGCGCCATGGTGATGAACAGCAGCGTGCTCGAGTCGGGATTGACGACCTCGGGGATCGCCTTCGCCGCGTTGCGGCTGAGCTCCACGAAATTCGAGTGGGTGAGGATGCAGCCCTTCGGCTTGCCCGTCGTGCCCGCGGTGTAGATGAGCGTGGCGACGTCGGATCCGACGGCGATGGAGCGGCGACGCTCGATCTCCTCGTCGGTGACCTCGCCGCCGGACGCGGCCAGCTTGTCGAGGTCGCCGAGCTCGATCTGCCACACGCGGTCGATGAGCGGAAGGTCGGCGTAGACCTCGTCGAAGCGCGCGAAGTGCTCGGCGGTCTCGGTCACCATCGCCACGGCGCCGGAGTCGCTGAGGTCCCAGTGGATCTGGTGCGGCGAGGAGGTCTCGTAGACGGGAACCAGGATCGCGCCGGCGAACCAGGTGGCGAAGTCCAATAGCGTCCACTCGAAGCGCGTGCGCGACATCAGGCCGATCTTGTCACCGGGCTGGATGCCGGCGGCGACGAGCCCCTTCGCGAGCGCGACGACGCGGTCGAGGAACTCCTGCGACGTGATGTCCTCCCAGCCGCCCGACGGGGTCGGGAGCGAGAAGAGTGCGCGGTCGGGGGTGGCCCGGACGCGCTCGATGAGCAGGTCGGTGATGTTGGCGTTGGGATCGGCCTCGACCACTGCGGGGACATCGAATTGTTTCACGGCAACTCCTTCGGTACCGGTCGTGTGCTCTGATCAACCTTACCGGCGGTGCCGGCACGGCCCTTCGGCGCGTGCGACGACCCCCCAGTCGTGCATAAACTCTAAACGCCGCATCCCGAACGCCCGCTGGGTATCGACGCGGATCCTCGAAAACCACAAGTGCAAAGGTCGTCTCGTGCAGTCAATCGGAATCGACATCGGCGGCACGAAGATCGCGGGGGCGGTCGTCACCGACGAGGGCGAGATCGTGCGCGAGGACCGCGTGGTCACCCCGGCCGGCGACTCCGAGGCGATCATCGACGCCGTCGTCACCATGGTGGAGCGGCTCGCCGTCGGCTACGACGTGCGCGCGGCGGGCGTCGCGGCGCCCGGCTTCATCGACGCCGAGCAGTCGCTCGTCTATTACACGCCCAACATCAGCTGGCGCCACGAGCCCCTGCGCGCTCGCCTGCTCGAGCGGCTCGACCTCGACATCACCATCGACAACGACGCGAACGCGGCAGGCTGGGCCGAGTTCCGTTTCGGCGCCGGCCGCTTCGCCACCGACATGACCATGCTCACCATCGGCACCGGCGTCGGCGGCGCGATCGTGAGCCGCGACCGGCTGTTCCGCGGCGGCTACGGCGCCGGCGCCGAGATCGGCCACATGCGCGTCGTGCCGGACGGCCTGCCCTGCGGCTGCGGCGCCCGCGGCTGCATCGAGCAGTACGGGTCCGGTCGCGCCCTGCTGCGCATGGCCAACGCGATCGCGGATGTTGGCGGCATCGGCCTGGGCCTCGCCGCCCTGCGCGCGGAGCACGGTGGCGAGCTCACCGGTGTGGATGTCGCCAACCTGATCGTCGCCGGCGACCCCGGGGCCGTCCAGGCCCTCCGTGAGCTCGGCAGCTGGCTCGGCCAGGCCTGTGCCTCGCTCAGCGCCATCCTCGACCCGCAGCTCTTCGTCTTCGGCGGGGGAGTGGCGGTGGCCGGCGACCTGCTGCTCGACCCGATCCGCGAGGCCTTCCTCGCCCACCTGCCCGCCCGCGGCTACCACCCCGAGCCGGAGTTCACCATCGCCCAGCTGGTGAACGACGCCGGCGTGGTCGGCGCGGCGGACCTGGCCCGCCTGCACTACGAATCGCGCTAATCTAGGCGAGCCTAAGGAAGGGCTGGTGTCGATGTTCTACTGGTTCATGAAGCTCTTCGTGGCCGGTCCGCTCGTCGGCACGATCTTCCGGCCGTGGGTCGTCGGGCACGACAACGTGCCGAAGACCGGCGGCGTGATCATGGCCAGCAACCACCTCTCGTTCGTCGACTCGATCTTCCTGCCGCTCAACATGGACCGGCGCATCAGCTTCCTCGCCAAGAGCGACTACTACACGGCGCGCGGGCCCAAGGGCTGGTTCATCAAGAACTTCCTCAAAGGCACCGGCATGCTGCCGATCGACCGCTCCGGCGGCAAGGCCTCGGAGGCCTCGCTGCAGACCGGGCTCGGCGTGCTCGCCCGCGGCGACGTGCTCGGCATCTACCCCGAGGGAACGCGCAGCCCCGACGGCCGCATGTACCGCGGCCGCACCGGCGTCGCCCGCATGATCCTCGAGGGCCACGTACCCGTCGTGCCGGTGGCGATGGTCAACACAGAGAAGGTCATGCCGCTCGGGAGCTGGCTGCCGAAGATCCGCCGCGTGGGCATCATCATCGGCGAACCACTCGACTTCTCCCGCTTCGAAGGCATGGAGGGCGACCGCTTCATCCTGCGCTCCATCACCGACGAGATCATGTACGAACTGGACCGCCTCAGCGGGCAGGAATACGTGGACGTGTACGCGTCTTCAGTAAAGGAGAAGCGGGCCGCGCGCAGCCGATAGGGTGGTGAGTCGGGCCGAATCGCCGCCCGAAACCCACAGCTAAGGACTGCTCCGTGTCGTACCCGTCCGATGATCCCGTCGTGCTCGCCGATCCCACCGTGATCGCCGGACTCGACTATTGGCGGACGCTCCCCATCAAGCAGCAGCCGCAGTGGTCGGATGCCGAGGCCGCCCAGGCCGCGTCGGCCGAGATCGCCACGCTCCCGCCGCTGGTCTTCGCGGGCGAGATCGACGTGCTTCGCGAGCGGCTCGCCGCCGCGGCGCAGGGTCGCGCGTTCCTGCTGCAGGGCGGCGACTGCGCCGAGACCTTCGCGGGGGCCACCGCCGACGCGATCCGCGACCGGGTGAAGACGGTGCTGCAGATGGCCGTGGTGCTCACCTACGGGGCATCCATGCCGATCGTGAAGATGGGCCGCATGGCGGGCCAGTTCGCCAAGCCGCGCTCCAGCGACACCGAGACCCGCGGTGACGTCACGCTGCCCGCATACCGCGGCGACATCGTGAACGGCTACGACTTCACGCCCGAGTCGCGCGAGGCCGACCCGCGCCGCCTGGTGCAGGGGTACCACACGGCCGCGTCGACCATAAACCTCATCCGCGCGTTCACGCAGGGCGGCTTCGCCGACCTGCGCGAGGTGCACCGCTGGAACCAGGGCTTCGCCCGCAACCCCGCGAACGTGCGCTACGAGCAGATGGCGAAAGACATCGACAAGGCCATCAAGTTCATGGAGGCGGCCGGAGCCGACTTCGACGAGCTCAAGCGCGTCGAGTTCTACACCAGCCACGAGGGCCTGCTCATGGACTACGAGCGCCCGATGACCCGCATCGACTCCCGCAACGGCACGCCCGTGAACACCTCCGCCCACTTCGTGTGGATCGGGGAGCGCACGCGCGAACTCGACGGCGCGCACGTGGACTACATGTCCCGCATCCGCAACCCCATCGGCGTCAAGCTCGGCCCGACGACCACGGCCGACGACATGGAGCGCCTGATCGACAAGCTCGACCCCGAGCGCGAGCCCGGCCGCCTCACCTTCATCACGCGCATGGGCGCCGGCAAGGTGCGGGATGCCCTGCCGCCGCTGCTCGAGGCCATCAAGACCTTCGACGCGACGCCACTCTGGGTGACCGACCCGATGCACGGCAACGGGCTCACCACGCCCAACGGCTACAAGACGCGGCGGTTCGACGACGTCGTGGACGAGGTGAAGGGCTTCTTCGAGGCGCACCGCGCCGCGGGCACCAACCCGGGCGGCATCCACATCGAGCTCACCGGCGACGACGTCACCGAGTGCCTGGGCGGGTCGGAGCAGATCGACGAGGCCACCCTGGCCACGCGGTACGAGTCGCTGTGCGACCCGCGGTTGAACCACATGCAGTCGCTGGAGTTGGCGTTCCTGGTTGCCGAGGAGCTGGGCAACAAGTAGTTCGGGGGCGTAGCGGGTCGGCGTCTTCGTTCCGAGAGACTTCCGGCGTCGCATCCTTCGGATGCAACGCTGCCAGGCCCAGCCAGTCTCTCGGAACGAAGACGCCGACCCGCTCCGCAGCTACTGGCAAAACCGGTCCCTGAGGCTCTCGAAGGGGCCCTGCGAGATGACCGGGCGCGCTAGTTGCCGTTGGCCTGCAGGCCGACCGTGATCACGGCACCCTTGACTGAGGTCGAGCCGCCGGACGGGCTCAGGGAACTCACGGTGGAGCTGTTCGGCGCGCCAGACAAGAATTCGCTGATCGCATTCTTGAACTTGATCTGGAACCCGGCGGAGGTGAGCGCGGCCTTCGCGTTCGCCCACGTCTGGCCGATCACATCAGGCACGGGGATCGGCTCGGGGCCCTGGGAGATGATGAGGTTCACCGTCTGGCCCGGGTGGATCACCGAACCGGCGGGCTGGTCTACGGCTATGACGTTGCCGTCGGGGACCGTGTCGCTGTAGGTCTGGGCGCCGGACTTCGCGGTGAGGTCCACCGCCGCGAGGGCGGCCGTCGCGTCCGCGACGGACTTGCCGGCGACATCCGGGAGGGCACCGGCGGAGACGACCAGGCGGATCGGCTGCCGGTCTCCGTAGACCGAGACGGTCGAGAGGTCCAGGTTGTTGGCACCGAAGGCGGCGATCACGGTGTCCTTCGGCACCTTCGCGTCGAACTGCTTCGTCGAGTCCTTCGAGTCGTAGGTGAAGTGCTGGGCCTTGATCTGGGCCTTCGCGGCGTCGTTCGTGAGGCCGGCGAGCTTGGTGATCGGCAAGGGCTTCGGACCCTGCGAGATCAGGAGCGTGACGGAGCCGTTCTTCACCACGGCGGAGCCCGACTTCGGGGTGGTCTGCACGACGAGGCCCGGTTCGATGGTGGGGGAGTAGGCCTGGCCGTTCGGGGAGGCGACCGTGAGGTCGAGCTTCTCGAGCTGGGAGGTCGCCGCGGCGGGCGTCTGGCCGGAGAGGTCGGGGATGGAGACGTGGGCGCCCGGCCCGGTGCTGAAGTACCAGGCCGTGCCGCCCGCCAGGCCCGCAAGCACGAGCACCAGCGCGAACAGCCACCAGCCGCGCGCCCGGCGCTTGTCGCTCTTCGCGGCCAGCGCGGTCGCGGAGTCGGCGAGGATCGGGCCCGTGCGGTGGCGCGCCTTCGCGCCGAGCACCTGCGTCTCGGCCGTCGGACCCTGCTGCACCGCGGCCGGCATGACCGTCGTGCGCTGCACCGAGGTTGCGGCGGTCGCCGGGTCGTCGCTGCGCAGGATCGCCTCGGTCTCCCGCAGCTGCTCGAGCATCACGCGCGCGTCGCGGGGACGCTCGTCTGGGTCGCGCGCGGTCGCCCACAGCACCAGTTCGTCGAGCTCGGCGGGCACCTTCGGGTTCTTGGTGCTGGGGGTGGGCACCGTGTCGTTCGCGTGCTGCTGCGCGATCTGGAATGCCTGCTCGCCCTTGTAGGGCTGCTCGCCGGCCAGCATCTCGTAGAGCATGATGCCCACGGCGTAGATGTCGCTGCGGGTGTCCGCGACCCCGCGGGTCACCAGCTCGGGGGAGAGGTAGGCGATCGTGCCGAGCAGGGCGTTGCCGGTCGCGGTGTTCGCCGTGGCCGCCCGGGCCAGCCCGAAGTCGCCGATCTTGATGCGCCCGTCGTCGGCCAGCAGCACGTTCTCCGGCTTGAGGTCGCGGTGCACGATGCCGTTCTTGTGCGCCGCCGCGAGGCCGGAGAGGATCGCCTCCATGATGTCGAGCGCCTGCACTGTGGTGAGGATGTGGTGGTCCTGCAGCAGCTCACGCAGCGTGATGCCCGGCAGGTACTCCATCACGAGGTAGGCGGTCTCGCCGTCCTGCCCCTGGTCGTAGACGTTCACCACATTGGGGTGCGCGAGCCGCGCCGCGGATCGGGCCTCCTGGATGAACCGCGCCTTGTACTGGGAGTCGTCGGCGAGGTGGCCGTGCATGACCTTGATGGCGACCCTGCGCTCGAGCCGGAGGTCGGTGGCGAGGTACACGGTGGCCATGCCGCCGCGGGCGATGCGTGAGCGGACCTGGTAACGGCCGTCGATCAGCCGTCCTATCAGGGGATCCGTGCTGTTGGTGCTCACCGGTCGAGTCTAAAGATGGGCGCCCCGCGAAGGCCGTCAAAACACCGGGAACGACCGGATGCGCACGTAACGATTCCGTGAACGGCCGCGCGCCGCCACGGTCAGCGCCGCAGTGCTCAGCGCAGCGTGGCGAAGGCGGCGCGCGCGGTGGTCTCCCACTTGGCGTACGCGTCGGGGAAGGCCGAGAGCTGCACGGCCTGGGCCGCCTGCGCGACCGTCTTGGTCTGCCATCCGGGGATGTCGAGAAGCCCGCGCGTCTTGCCCTTGTTCGGGTTCGTCGGTCCGCCGAAGAAGAGGCGTGCGCTGTACGCGGGGTCCATCACCTGGGCGGGCGTGCCCCAGCCGGTGCTCGGGCGCTGCTGGAAGAGGCCGAGCGAGTCACGATCGCCGTAGTTGAGGTTGCGGAGCCCCGACTCCTGCAGCGCGGTGGCCAGGGCGATCACGATGCCGTAGTCGGGCACGCCGAGCGAGCGCCCGACGCTGACGATGGTGCGCGCGTTGGTCATCATCTCGTTGGTGAGGCCGGTGACCGCGGGTGCGGGCGAGGGAGTGACGGAGACGGTGTTGGTCGCCTGCAGCACGGGCGCCTGCGAGACCGCGGCGACGGATGCGGCATCCGGGATCGAGATCGTCTGGCCCGGGTAGATGATGCTCGACCAGCCGAGGCCGTTCGCCGAGAGGAGGGTCGCGGTCGGCACGCCGAAGCGTGACGCGATCGCGCCCATCGTGTCGCCGGCGCGGATCGTGTAGCGAGTCACCGCGGCGGTCGGCGTGGGCGCGGCCGCAACCGGCACGGCGCCGCCGTTGGTGAGCTTGAGCACCTGCCCGGGGAAGATGACCGACTTCCAGCCGAGGCCGTTGAGCGCGAGCACGGATGCCGTGGCCAGGCCGAAACGCCCGGCGATGCTGCTGACCGAATCGCCGGCGACCACCTTGTATGTGGCGGGCGCGGCGGCGACGGTCGCGACGGCGACGCCCGTGGTCGGCGCGGTGATCCTGGTCGCGGTGAAGCTGGTGCGCAGGGCCTTCGCCAGCTCGAGCGGGCTGGTGCGCGGCTTCTCGGTGCGCTTCGGCACCACGGGCTGCACGGGCCCGGTCACGCCGAGGCCCACCGCCATGGAGCCGGCGAGCACGATCGGGATTGTCGCGAAAAGGTTCTTGCCGGCACGTGATCGTGCCGAAGAGCTGGTGCGGTGCGCCCGCTGCTCCGATGTAGTCATGGTCTCGCCTAACTGCCAGCCCCCGCAGGCGTTCTGTGCGCAATGACACAACGCTGGCACAGATGTAATTAGGTGTCAATTAGTGAGGCGCATGTTATTGCAGTTAACATGCCCGAAACATATGCGTGGCGGGCGCGTTTGTGACCGTTGATCTTGCAGGGTTAAGGGGTGACTACTGACCCTGAGATCCGCTGGCTCACGATTCCCGAGCTCGTGGACATGCTCGGAATCGGTGTGAGCAA
>JAODAU010000256.1 GCA_025463615.1 Microbacteriaceae bacterium
AATGGGCCGACTGCGCCGCAAGGTCTGGTGACACTAGAACAACCCCCGACGCGAGTCAAGCGGGAATCGGCCGCGAGTTTCTCGTGGCGGGAGTTACGCCATCCGGCGGCGGGGATACCGCGCCGCGGCGGGCGGCGCGTCCCCCGCCGCGGACCGATTCCCCCGCCGAGAACCCCTTGCCGAGCTAGGACAACGCGGGCGACTGCGGGACACTGGAGCCATGGCAGCAGCGACGACGGCGCGGGCGGAGACCCGGCGGCCGCCGCGCGCCTGGGCCTGGCTCGGCCGACACGACCCCGGATTCGGCGCCCTTCGTCGCGCAGGACGGACCGCCATCGTGATGCCGATCCTCTTCGCGCTCGGCTCGGTGGTGTTCCGCAACGGCGACCTGGCCACATTCGCCGCGTTCGGGTCGTTCGCCATGCTGCTCTTCGTGGACTTCAACGGCAGCCGGTGGGAGCGGGTGCAGTCGCAGCTCGGCCTCGCCGTGGTCGGCGCGGTGCTGGTCTGCCTCGGCACGCTGGCGTCGCATCCGCTCTGGCTCGCGGTGCTGGGGATGGCGGTGGTCGCGTTCGTCGTGCTCTTCATCGGCTCCGTGAGCTCGGTGCTCGCGTCATCCGGCAGCGCCTGGCTGCTGGCGTTCATCCTGCCGGTCACGCTCCCGGGAACGGTCGAGTCGATCCCCGCCCGGCTGGCCGGATGGGGACTCGCGGCGGCCGCCAGCCTGGTCGCGATCACCGTGCTCTGGCCGGCCCCGCGCCGGGAACCGCTGCGCGACGGGGCGATCGGCGCGTGCACCGCGCTGGCCGCGAGCCTGCGCGCCGAGGTCGCCGCCACGATGAGCGGCGACGCGACCGCGATCGCCGACTACGAGAGGGCCCAGGCCGGGGCGCAGGATGCCGTGGCCGCGATGCACACCAACTTCCTGTCGACCGTCTACCGCCCCACCAGCCTCACCACCTCGGCCCGCACGCTGGTGCGCCTCGTCGACGAGCTGGTCTGGCTGCAGGGCGTCGCCGTGCACCCCGTGCGCCACGACCCGTCCGCGATTTCGCAGCACGCGCGGAAAGCGGCGTGCGCCGTCAAGACCGCGGCGGCCGACGTGCTCGACACCGGCGCCACGCTGCTCGGCCACCCGCGGCTCGGGGCGGACCAGCTCGACTCGTCGCTTGTCACGCTGAGGCGGGCGAGGGCCTCCGTCGAGGATGTCGCGGCGATGCACCTCCTCGCCGAGCAGGGTTCCGGCGCCGACCCCATGCAGGAGATCGTCAGCGCGCTCGATCCGGGGTTCCGCGCGCAGGAGCTCAGCTACGGCGTGGAGCAGGTCGCCGGCAACATCCGGCTGACGGCGGGGGCCGAGCGGCGCTCCTGGTGGGAGCGGTTCCTGGGGCGGCAGCCCGGCATCCTCGCGGGCCCGTTCCGGGCGGCCGTCGAGCGGGCCGGGGCGCAGGCCGAGCGTCACTCGGTGTGGCTGCACAACAGCATCCGCGGTGCCGCGGCCCTCGCCGCCGCCGTGCTCGTGGCCGACCTCACCGGGGTGCAGCACTCGTTCTGGGTGGTGCTCGGCACGCTGGCCGTGCTGCGCTCGAACGCGCTCAACACCGGACAGAACGCGATTCGCGGTGTGCTCGGAACCGCGGTCGGGGTGATCGTGGGCGTCGGCCTGCTGTTCCTGATCGGGACGAACACCGCGGTCGTCTGGATCCTGCTGCCGATCGCGATCCTGGTCGCCGGCATCGCGCCGACGGCGATCTCGTTCGCGGCCGGCCAGGCGGGGTTCACCGTCGCCATCGTGCTGCTCTTCGACATCGTCGCCCCGAGCGGATGGCGTGTCGGCCTGTACCGCATCGAGGACGTCGCCCTCGGCTGCGGCATCAGCCTGCTCGTCGGGCTGCTGTTCTGGCCGCGCGGCGCCGCGGCGGCGCTGAGGCGCACGCTCGCCGAGGCCTACGAGGACAGCGCCGACTACCTGGTGGCCGCCGTGTCGTTCGGGCTGGGGCGGTGCGACGGGCCGTCCCCGGTGCTGTCGGAGCCGGCATCCGAGTCGCTGCGTGCCGCGGCGGCGTCGCGGCGGCTGGATGACGCGTTCCGCACCTACCTCACCGAGCGCGGCACCAAGCGGCAGCCGCTGGCCCAGGTGACGGCCGCGGTGACGGGCGTGGCGAGCATCCGGCTGGTCTCCGACGCCATCGTCGACCTCTGGAGGTCGCACACCGAGGCGTCGGACGGGGATCGCTCACGTGCCGGACACGAGCTCGACGCCGCGGCGAGGCTGCTCGCCGACTGGTATCGCTCCCTGGGAACCGACCTCGTCGAGCGGCAGGACCTCCCCACCCCCACCCAGGGCGACACGACAGTAGACGGTCGGCTGGTCGTCGCCCTGCGCCAGGACCTGCAGGATGACGCCGGCAACGCCACCCCGACGGCGATCCGCATCTTCTGGACGGCCGAATACCTCGACGCGATCCGGCGGCTACAGGCCCGGATCGTGGACCCGGTGCGGGCTCTCGGCGACGAGGTGGCGTTGCGGCGCTGAGCGCGCGATCGCGCCACTCCCGGCTGACCGCGGGTGCTGCCGGGTCGTGCACGGAGCCGTTGCCGAGGTCGTCGCCGCCGCGTGCTTTCATCCTTCACGGGGCGTCCGCGACTCAATCGGTCGCGATCCCGGGCGGGACCTCCGTGATGCGCCGGTCCTCAATGCCGTACACGCGGTCACTCAGCTCCCCGACGTCCGCGTTGCTGTGACTCGTGAAGAGAACCGTCGTTCCACGTTCCTTCTCCTCTCGCAGCACGGACTTCACCCGAGCGACGCTCGACGCGTCAAGCGCGTTGAACGGCTCGTCCAGAAGGAGGACGTCGGGGTCTTCCATGAGCGCCTGCGACAGCGAGAGTTTCTGCTTCATCCCCAACGAGTAGCTCCGCACCTTCTGCTTGATGTCAGGGTCCAGACCTACGCGAAGCATGGTCGCCCTGGCCTCGCGGACCCCAATGCGGTTCCTGATTCTTGCCAGCTCAAGCAGGTTGTCCATTCCTGTT
>JAODAU010000274.1 GCA_025463615.1 Microbacteriaceae bacterium
GCGACTACTACGAGGCGCCGGACGGCGAGGGCCCGTACCGCGGCCTCGCCCTGGCACGCAGGATGGCGCTGCTCAACTACCGCTCCCCCACCGAGCTCAACGACCGCTTCCAGCGCAGCTGGCAGTCCAGCATCAGCCCGCTCGGCGACGACGGGCGGTTCGCTGTGGAGAGCTACCTCGACTTCCACGGCAACAAGTTCACCCGCCGGTTCGACGCGAACAGCTACATCGTGCTGGTGCAGGCGATGAATTCCCACGACATCGGGCGCGACCGCGGCGGCGTGGCATCCGCCCTCTCCCGCGTCACCGCGACGAGCCTGGTGCTCGGCATCGACAGCGACCGGCTGTTCCCGGTTCCCGGGCAGGAGACCATCGCGTCAAGGCTGGCGAACAACATCGACGGCGGCGTTCCGGTCGTCATCCACTCCGAATTCGGGCACGACGGATTCCTCATCGAGGACGACCTGGTCGGCCGGGAGATCGCACGACTTCTCGCAACCTGACGACGTAATAACCGCGAGGTACTGTCACCTTGGTTATGCTCGGTAGACAGAGTGGTCTGTGCTGGCACCCGGACCGCGTACCACCGTGGGGAGTTCCGTTGGCTTTCGATACCGCGAACGCGCCGTCGATCACCGTCGCCATCGTCGACGATCACCGTCTCGTGATCGACGGAATCGTGGCACACATCGCCGCGCAGGACAGGGGGCTGGATGTAGCCATCCGCGCCGCCAGCTGGGACGAGCTGCTCGCGAGCGCCCGTTTCCCGGTCGAGGTGGCCGTGCTCGACCTCAACCTGGACGACAACATCGCCATCGGCGCGAAGGTGCGGTCGCTCACCGCGGCCGGCACGAACACGATCGTGATGAGCCGGCATTCGGACACGGCGTCGATCCACGGCGCCATCCGCGCCGGCGCGCTCGGCTTCGTGCCGAAGACGGAGAGCGCGGACGAGCTGATCCGGGCGATCCGCTCGGCGGCCCGCGGCATCCGCTACGAGAACCAGCCGCTCGTCGACGCGATCAAGGTGCTCGAGAACACGGCGGACCCGGGGCTCGGCAAGCAGGAGTTCCGTGCGCTGGTGCTCTACGCGACCGGCCGCTCGATCCGCGAGGTCGCGGTGGAGATGGGCACGACGGACGAGACGGTGAAGTCGTACATCAAGCGCGGCCGCCGCAAGTATCGCAAGGTGGGTGTGGACCTCGGAACCAAGGTGCTGCTGCGCCGTTTCGGCATCCGCGAGGGCTGGCTGACCCCGGAATGACGGGCGTGGACGCGACACGGGAAGAGATTTCGCGTCTACCCCCAATTTAGGTGACGGTCTGTGTGACGATTGCTTACGTGGAACTCATCGCCAAGGAGCGCGATCGTCTTCTGCAGCGCACAGCCCGCGCAATCGGGCTGGGCTCGACAGCGGTCGCTCTGGTCTGCCTCGTCGTCCCCGGTGTCATCGGCCCGACGACGCTTGTGGCGACCCTGCCCCTCTTCGCCATCCTGATCCTCGGGATCGCCCGCACCGGGGCGAGCCACTCGCTCATCTGGGTGGTGCTGGGGCTCGGGTCGGGGCTCGCCATCATGCTGATCGTGCACCTGCCGATCGACGGCCGCGCGGGTTCGGCCCTGGGAACCGCGCTCGTGCCCCTGGCCGCCGGCGCCCTCGCCTCGTTCGCGATCGTGCTCACCACCAGCGTCGTGCGGATCGTGATCCTCGTCATCGGCGCGATCGCGTCCATCGCGCTCGTGGAGCAGGTCGTGGATGCGACCACCTTCATCTCGATCGAGGGCGCGACGGTCGCCCTCGGCTGGGTGCTGCTCGGGGTGTTCGGCTACTGGCTCTCCGCCAGCGTGCCCCGCGCCGCCCGGCGCATCTACAGCATCGGCCGCGCCCACCGCGCCGAGCGGTCCGCGAGCGAGACCGAGGCGCAGCGCCGCCAGGGCGCGCGGCTGCTCCACGACACCGTGCTCGCCACCCTCACCCTGCTCGCCCACTCCGGCGTCGGCGTGTCGGCCGAGGCCCTGCAGCAGCAGGCCGGGGACGACGCGCGCCTGCTGCGCCAGCTGCGACTCGGCGCGACGCCCGTGCCGCAGTCGTCAGGCGACTACAACCTCGAGCCGGTGGAGGAGAGCGCCCTCGGCACCACCCTCGAATCGGTCAAGCAGCGCTTCGGCCGCATGGGCCTCGAGGTGAGCTGGCACGGCACCGGGCAGGTGCTGCTGCCGAGCGACGTGCTCGACGCCTTCCTGCTCGCCCTCGCCGAGTGCCTCGAGAACGTGCGCCGCCACTCCGGGGTCACCGACGCGCACGTCACGATCACGGATGACGACACCACGGTGCGCGCCATGGTGACGGATGCCGGGGTCGGCTTCGACATCCAGGACATCGACGAGGCCCGCCTCGGCTTCAAGGATTCGGTCGTCGGCCGCCTGAAGGAGGTCGGCGGCAACGCCCGGCTCTTCTCCTCGAAGGGCGCGGGCACCACCGTCGTGCTGGAGGTTCCGAAGTGAGCGGCTGGTCTGCACCCGAGGAGAACACCCTCGGCGTCATCCTGGGGCGCAAGAACCGCAGGGGCGTGCCCACGGCATCCACCGCCGGGCGGGCGATGCGCTCCGCGAGCGCGCGGGGTGCCAGCCTCGGCACGGGCTACCTCGGCGTCGGCGCTAGCGTGTTGGCCGCCATCCAGGGGGTCTACGGCATCGCGCTGTTCTTCAGCCACGGCGCCGACTACCCCAGCCTGATCCCGGGCGCTGCCGCCTGGTTCCTCTACGCGGTGACCCTCGTCGGCGTGGCCGTGCTCATCGCCACCCGCGGCGAGCGGATGCCCAACTGGATGTTCATCGTCTTCCTGCTGCTGCTCGCCGGCGTGGTCGCCCTCGACCTGGTGGGAACGCTGCCCACGAAGAACGTGGGCGAGTACGCCACCGCGTCCGTGGCCGTCGGCTTCGGCCTGCTGGTCGCGCTCACGCTGCGCCGCGGCCGCGAGGTGCTCGGTGCGGCCCTGGCGCTCGCGGTCGTGATGATCGTGGCGATCGCCTCCTCGACGCCGCTCGAGTCGCAGAACATCCCCGCCCAGGTGATCGCCGTCGTGATGTGCGTCGCGCCGACCGCCGTCGGGTTGTTCGTGGTGCGCCGGTTCCGCCGCATCGTGCAGCTCGAGCTCGACCGCGTGCTCGTGCAGAGCACCGTGTCGGCCCCGCGTTTCGCCGTCGGCATGCTTGCCTCCGAGGAGCTCGCCCGGCTCGACCTTGCGGCGGAGGAACTGCTCGACTCGGTGGCCACCGGCAAGACGCGGTTGCCGCTCGCCCCGAAGGTGGCGTCGACCGCGGCATCCCTCGCCACGGAGCTCCGCCTGCACCTCATCGAGGGGCGGCGCGAGACCTGGCTGTACCACGCGATCACGGAGTCGGAGCAGCTCGGCAAGTCGGTCACGCTCGTCGACCGCGGCAGCCTCGCCGGCCTGCTCGACCCGACCCAGCGCGACGGGCTGCTCTCGGCGGTCTGGCTGCTGGTCAGCGACAAGAGCAAGGGCCTCTCGACCGCGCAGCTCACGATCGGGCCGGTCAGCTCGCCGCCCGATCCGGTCTCCAAGACCATCACGGTGCCGGTCGTGCTCACGACCACCGAGGTCGCACGCAACCGCGTCGACCCGGCGACCTGGGATGCCTTCGGCAAGGTGGGCCGGTTCGTGGACTCCACGCAGAACTCGAGCCTGCGTGTCGAGATCGACTGCATCGTCGCGAACCCCGCAGACCAATAGCATGCTGATCAGTGTGATTCAGCAGAATGGAATGATCAGGTGACTGACACAGACAGACCCATCAGGCTCGCCCTCGTCGACGACCACCGCATGCTCCTCGGCGCACTCACCGAATGGATCCGCGGCGCGGCCACCGACATCGACATGGTGGCGGCGGTCTCCACCTGGCCCGACCTGCTGAGCCACCCCGCGTTCCCTGTGGATGTCGTGCTGCTCGACGTGGACCTCAAAGACAACATCCCGATCTCCCTCAAGATCTCCACGCTGAAGACGACGGGCGTCAAGACGGTGCTCATGAGCACCTACTCGGAGCCCAACGTGGTGCGCGAGGCGCTCGGTGCCGGCGCGCTCGGCTACCTGGTGAAGAGCGAGGAGGCCGACATGATCGTCGAGGCCATCCGCTCTGCCGCCAAGGGAGAGTCGTACATCTCGGCGGAACTCGACCTCGCGCTCAACGCCGGCGATGTCGGCGGCGCCCCGAAACTCAGCGCCCAGGAGCGCCGCGTGATGGCGCTCTACGGCGGTGGCTAGCCGGTGAAGGCGGTCGCGTTCCAGCTCGGCATCTCGGAGGAGACCGCCAAGAGCTACCTCAAGCGCATCCGCGAGAAGTACCGCGTCGCGGGAATCGACGTCGGCACCAAGGTGGCGCTGCGGAAGCGCGCCATCCAGGACGGCATCCTCATCTCGACCGACGGCCCGCAGTCGTCGTTCTAGCTATTCCGCGTTGAGCGGCACCGGCGTCGTGCGGTGCTCGCCGTTCAGCGAGCCGCCGCGGTGGCGCTGCAGGATGACGCTGCTCGACGCCAGCGCGATGCCCGGCACGCACAGCGCAAGCCCCACCCACACCGGCGACAGGTAGCCGAGCCCCGCAGCGATCACCACGCCGCCGAGGTACGCGCCGAGGCTGTTGCCGAGGTTCAGGGCCGAGTGGTTGGCGGCCGCGGCGAGCGTCTGGGAGTCCCCGGCGACATCCATGAGCCTGGTCTGGATGGCGGGCGAGAGGCCTGCAGCCGCCGCGCCGATGAGGAAGATGCCGATGAACAGGCCGGGCGCCCACTGCGCGGTGAACGCGAGCAGCAGCAGCGCGACCACGAACGCGGCGAAGAACGAGAAGATCGTGACGACGACGCTGCGGTCGGCGGAGCGACCGCCCACGATGTTGCCGACGGTCATGCCGAGGCCGATCACGACGAGGGCGATCGGCACGGCGAACTTCGGCAGCCCGGTGACCTCCTGCACGATCGGCGAGACGTAGGTGTAGACGGCGAAGAAGCCGCCGAAGCCGATCGCGCCGGTGAGCAGCGTGAGCCAGACCTGCGAACGGCCGAACGCGCGGAGCTCGCGCTTCATCGTCGCGGCGGGGTCGCCGGGCAGGTTCGGCACGAACGCGATGATGGCCAGCAGGGCGAGGGCGAAGATGGCCGCGACCGCGAGGTAGGCGACGCGCCAGCTGGTGTTCTGGCCCAGGAAGGTGATGGCGGGCACGCCCACGACGTTGGAGATGGTGAGGCCGGCCAGCACGAACGAGACGCCGGCGCCGCGCTTGCCCGGCCCCATCAGCGAGGCCGCGACGAGCGACGCGATGCCGAAGTAGGCGCCGTGCGGGAGCCCGGCGAGGAAGCGGGCGGCGAGCACCAGTCCGAAGGTCGGGAGCACGGCCGAGAGCACGGTGAAGAACGTGAACGCCGCGGCCAGCACGACGAGGAGCTTCTTACGCGGGAATCGTGCGGCGAACGCGGCGATCGTCGGCGCGCCCACCACCACGCCGAGTGCATAGGCCGAGGCCAGCAGGCCGGCCTGGGCGTTGGCATCCGCGCGGGACTGCGCGTAGAGCGCGGGCAGCAGGTCGTGCGCGATGTCGGGCAGCAGACCGAGCGCCACGAACTCGGTCGCGCCGATGCCGAAGCCGCCCAGGGCGAGTGCGAGCAGCGCCAGCCGGGTGCGCACGGGGGAAAGAGTAGGCAAGTCGAACCGTTCGTGTCTCGAGGGCGGGTGGCTCACCGTCGAGCGCGTTGCATCCAGCCTACGGCCCGTCAGCGCCCCGCTTGGATCGTTTCAGGCCGCACCATCCTGATCTCGGGGATGTGGGCGAGCTCTCCATCGAGCATCTTGCGTATGCCGTCGGGCGCGAACCCCGACTTCTCATAGAACGCGCGCGCCCGCGGGTTGTCTTCGAGCACCCAGAGGCTTGCGGGCGCGTCGCCGAGAACCGCGTCGAGGAGCGCCGTCGCCAGGCCGCTGCCGTGGGTCGCGGCATCCGTGTACAGGGCGTACAGCTCGCGGCCCGCCGGCGCAGCGGGGTCGGTGGGATCGCCGGAGATCGCCCAGCCGACGATCCGATCGTCGATCGTGCCGACGTATTCGACGAACGCCGCCTCGCCGCGTCGCGCCCGCCTGCCCTCGATCTCCCGGTCGCGCAGCGCTTCTATGCGATCCAGGAACCCTGCGGGCATCACGTGCGAATACGTCGCCCGCCAGCCGCGGATCCGCACGTCGACGATCCCGGGATAGTCGTCCGGCGTCGACGGCCGGACGCTCCAGCTGGGCATCGCGACCTCAGCTCGCCGAGAGCCCCAGGGCCACGAAATAGGCCACGAGCGACAGGCCGGGCGCGAGCGCGGCGAAGACGATCGCGATGACACCGAACCTGCGCCCGCGTTTCGTTGCAGCGGCGACGATGCCCTGCACGATCGCCCAGATGCCGACGAGGGTGCCGAGCGGCAGCTGCAGGCCGATCACGAGGCCCAGCGCGGACTTGACCGCGTTCGGGTCCCCGAGGTAGAACGCGAACTGGATGCCGTGCGACGTGTGCTCGGCGTACGGTCCGCCGACGGTGCCCACGATGATCGACGTGATGATGGAGACCGCGAACACGCCGAGCCCGGCGATCATCGCCACGCGGCCGAGACGCGGGGACCGTGCGGGCGACGCGGCGGCATCCAACCCCGGCACGACGACGGGCGCGGGCACAGCGGGCGGCGGTGCCTGAACATCACTCATTCGGTCATCATGGCAGAACACCGCCAGATGCGGGAGCTTCTGTGCGCAACTCCTGCAATTCGGCGCAGGCGCGGGCGACAGCCCCGCAATCCCGGACCCCGCGCTGCCCCGCATACGATTCTGCAGGAGTTACGCACGGGGCACACGGCGAAGGAGAGCGTGGCTAGTCCCCCAGGGCGCGTTCCAGGCGCTCCACCTTGCCGGTGAGCTCGCCCGTGTGGCCCGGGCGGTAGTCCGCCTTGAGCACGAGCGAGACGCGCGGGCCGAACTCGGCGACGGCGAGGGTGGCCCGCTTCACCACGTCGAAGACCTCGTCCCACTCCCCCTCGACCTCGGTGAACATCGACGAGGTGCGGTTCGGCAGGCCGGATTCGCGCACGATGCGCACGGCTGCGGCCACGGCATCGTGCACGGAGGCATCGGGGTTGTCGCCGCCACTCGGGGCGACGGAGAAGGCGATCAGCATGCACAGAGCCTACGACTTCGGTGGCTACGACTTCGGCGCCTACGTCTTCGGTGCCTACGCCTTCGGCGCCTCCGACCGCCCGAACGGCCAGACGGCAGGCAGCCACTCGGATTCCGCGGCCGGCTCCGGCGCGAGCGCGCGCGCCGACCCGACGAGGGATGCCGCGGCCCACCCCAGCAGCACGAACAGCAGCACGTCCTTCGTGGTGATCACCACGAGCATGAACGGGTCGGCGCTGAGCAGCAGCGAGTACCAGTACGGGTAGATCACCTGGGTGAGCGCGGCGATGACGAGCACGATCACTGCCGGGGTCCGGAACGCCCTGCCGTGCCCGACGGCCCGGGTCGCAAGCCCGAGAATCACCGGCACCGCGAGCCAGGTCACGTACTGCGGCGACCCCACCTTGTTGAAGGCGACGAACGCGGTGACGAGGGCGAGGCTCAGCGCGGGCAGCACGTCGGCCACCGGCGCGCGGTTGCGTGCGGCGAGGATCCCGAGCACGACGATCGCGAGGATGGCGATGAGCAGCACCGGCGTCATCACGGCGCTCACGGCATCCACCCCGGGCCCGCGCACCTGGTAGGTGAGGATCGTGGTGTCGTAGTAGACGATCGTGTGGCCGATGCCGAACAGCTTCGCCCACAGCCAGATCGTGCTCACCGGCGCCTCGACCTGCAGGCCGCGCCCCGTCTGCTCGGTGACGAAGCTGAAGACGTAGATGCCGCTGCCGTGGCTCAGCGAGGTGAGCACCACCACGACGACGATGATGGCGCTGGTGACCGCGGCCGTGACCGCCACGCGAACCCGGTCCCGCGAGGCGATGATCACGGCCGCGAGGATCGCCGCCGGCCACACCTTGATCCAGGTGGCGACCGTGAGCAGCAACGCGGCGACCTGCGGCCGCGTCGCGAGCAGCAGCACCCCGACGATCGCGATCGGAACGCTCACGGAGTCGATCCGCCCGAGGGCGATCGGCCCGAGCAGCAGCAGAAAGCCGAGCCACCACCACGCGATCGCCGTGTTCTGCCGGCGACGACCCCAGCCGATCAGCGCCGCGAACGCGATCGCGTCGAGCAGCATGATGAGCGCGAGCCAGGTCGCCGAGTAGTTCGCGACGCCGAACGCGCGCGCCAGGAACATGGGCACGATCGCCAGGATCGGGTACACCCAGCTCGAGTCGATCCCCACCTGGAAGTGCTGGATCACCGCCTGGTCGCTCCAGAACCGGTAGACGTAGTCGACGTCGCCGAGCGGGTAGCCGGGGGCCTTGAGGTTGATCAGGCCGAGCACGAGGTGCACGAGGATGAACGCGATCCAGAGCGTCACGGGGTGGGCGGCCACGTCGCGCCACCCCGTCCTCGTCACGGGGTTCAGCGTAGCGTGAGCAACTCCGCGATCACCGCGGGCAGCGCCGCCGTGAGGTCGAGCACGGTGAGCGGCCCGCCGCCGCTGGCCCGCTCCGCCGCGAGGCCGTGGAGCACGGATGCCGCTGCCCCCAGCCGGGCGAGCGCGGAAGCATCCCGTGCCACCAGCTCCGAGTGAGTGGCCACCAGCGCGCCGAGGATGCCGCCGAGCGCGTCGCCGGCCCCGGCCGTCGCCACCCAGCTCGGCGCGCTCGACGCCGAGAGGCGTGTGCCGTCAGGGCTGCCGACGTAGGTCGTGTGCCCCTTGAGCAGCACGGTGACGCCGAGCTTCTCGACGGCGCGGTCGAGGGCGAGCGCCGGGTTCGCTGCGACCTCCTCCTTCGTCTCGCCGAGCACGCGCGCGAGCTCGCCGAAGTGCGGGGTGATGATCACCGGTCCCGTCGCCCGGTCGAGCAGGTCGAGCGCGCCGGCGTCGATCACGGTGGGAACGTCCTGGGAGAGCGCCAGGTCGAGGCGGCCGGCGGTCTCGGGGTCACGGTCGGCGGCATCCATGCCCGACCCGAGCAGCCAGGCCTGCACGCGGCCGTCGGCGGTCACCACCTCGGGGCTGCGCTGCAGCACGAAGTCGGTCGCACGCTGCGGACCGAGGTAGCGCACCATCCCGAGCCCGGTGTGAAGCGCCGCCTCGACGCCGAGCACCGCCGCCCCCGGGTAGCGCGCCGAGCCGGTGACTACGCCGAGCACACCGCGGCTGTACTTGTCGTCGTCGTCGCGCGGCACGGCGATCATGCCGGCGGCGTCGCCCGGGCCCCACGCGGTGAAGTCGGCCATGGCTCTCACGATAGTTTGGTTGCCGGAAAGGTCTACCCCGTATGAGCATCAGCATCCCCGCCCGCGTCGTCGTCTTCGACTACGGCGAGGTCATCTCCCGCACGCCGAGCAACCGCGACCGCGCCGACCTGGTCGCCGTGGCCGGCGTGTCCGAGGCCGCGTTCTGGGGCCCGTACTGGGCCCACCGCGAGGGGCTCGACGAGGGCACGACTAGCATCCGCCAGTACTGGAAGCTGGTGGGCGCCGACCTGGGCGTCGAGTTCTCGGAGTCCCGCATCCAGGAGCTCTGGGTCGCCGACTACACGGGATGGCTCAGCGTCGAACCGGCGGTGTTCGACATCATCTCCGACCTGCACGAGGGCGGCACCCGCGTGGCCCTGCTCTCGAACGCGGGCTTCGACTTCGCCAGCCCGTTCCGCTTCTCCCCCATGGCGCGATTCTTCGAGCGCATGTTCGTGAGCGCGGAACTCGGCCTGCTCAAGCCCGACCCGCGCATCTTCCACGAGGTCTGCCGAGAGCTGGGAATATCCCCGGCCGAAATGGTCTTCATCGACAACAAGCAGGAGAACGTGGATGGCGCGGCCGCTGTCGGCGCCACGGCACACCTCTTCACGAGCGCCACCGACCTGCGATCGTTCCTCGAAAACCTTTAGGACGCCATGACGCAACCGGCCCTCTTCGCCCCCATCGACCTGCGGGCCGTGACCGTTCGCAACCGCATCTGGATCTCGCCGATGTGCCAGTACTCGGTGGATCGGCACGACGGGGTGCCCACCGACTGGCACCTGGTGCACCTGGGCTCGTTCGCGGTCGGTGGCGCGGCGCTGGTCATGACGGAGGCGAGCGGGGTGAGCCCCGAGG
>JAODAU010000378.1 GCA_025463615.1 Microbacteriaceae bacterium
TACTACGAGCAGGGCGCAGACGAGATCACCTTCCTCGACGTCACGGCCACCGTTGACAACAGGGACACGACCTACGATGTCGTGCGCGCGACGGCGGAACAGGTCTTCATCCCGCTCACCGTGGGCGGCGGCGTGCGCAGCACCGAGGATGTCGCGAGGCTCCTGGCCAGCGGAGCTGACAAAGTCGGCGTGAACAGCGCCGCCATCGCCCGGCCCGCGCTTGTCGGGGAGATCGCGGACCGCTTCGGCGCGCAGGTGCTGGTGCTCTCCCTCGACGTGAAGCGCAGCGGCGGCCGCTTCGTGGTGACGACCCACGGCGGCCGCACCGAGACGAACCTCGACGCGCTCGACTGGGCGCGTGAGGTGATCGAGCGCGGCGCCGGAGAGCTGCTCGTCAACTCGATCGACGCCGACGGCACGAAGAAGGGCTACGACCTCGAGCTCATCGCGCTCATGCGTGAGCTCAGCAGCGTCCCGGTCATCGCGAGCGGCGGCGCCGGCGCCGCAGGCGACTTCGCGCCCGCGATCGAGGCTGGGGCCGATGCCGTGCTCGCGGCATCCGTCTTCCACAATGGTGAACTGACAGTGGGCGACGTCAAACGCGCGCTGGACGAGGCAGGGCTGGTAGTGCGATGAGTGAACAATTGACGGATGCCACGGTCGGAGAGGTCATCGACCGCGCCGTCTTCGCGGAGAACGGCCTGCTGCCCGCGATCATCCAGCAGTGGGACTCGAAAGAGGTACTCATGCTCGGCTATATGAATGCCGAGGCGCTGCGACGCACTCTCACGGAGGGCCGCGTGACGTTCTGGAGCCGCAGCCGGGGCGAGTTCTGGCGCAAGGGCGACACGAGCGGCAACCGCCAGTACGTGCGTGGCGCCGCGCTCGACTGCGACGGCGACACCCTGCTCGTGCAGGTCGACCAGCACGGCCCCGCCTGCCACACCGGCGCGCACGCCTGCTTCGACGTTGACCCGCTCAACCCCGTCGTCGGAGCGCCGGATGAGTAGCACCACGACGCGCGCGGACTTCGACGCGCGGCTCACGGCCGGCCATCGCGTCGTCCCTGTCATCCGCGAGCTCTTCGCGGACGGCGAGACGCCGGTGGGCATCTACCGCAAGCTCGCGCTCGGAAAACCGGGCACGTTCCTGCTCGAATCGGCGGAGCAGGGTGGCATTTGGTCCCGGTTCTCGTTCGTCGGCGTCTCGAGCTTCGGCGTGCTGACCCAGGTCCCGGTGGGGACGACGGCCTGGCTCGATTACGGACTGCCCGTCGAGCGCGCGCTCGGCCCCGACCACCCCACCGGGCCTCTCGAAGCGCTCGCGCACCTCTACGAGCGGTGGAGCACGCCGCGCGTGGAGGGGCACCCGCCGCTCACAGGAGGCTTGGTCGGCTTCATCGGCTGGGAGGCGATCCGCCAGATCGAGCGGCTGCCGAACGTGCCGCCGGCCGACTTCAGCGTTCCAGGCCAGGCCCTGAGCTTCGTCTCGGAGCTCGTGGTGCTGGATCACCGGTACGGCACGGTGCTGTTGATCGCCGCGGCGCTCAATGACGGGCTGGACGAGGCATCCGGGCTGTGGGATGACGCCCAGGCGCGGCTCGACGCCATGCAGGCCGGCCTCGCGCAGCCGAGCGAAGCGTGGCTCGCCGAGGTCGACCTGACCATCGAACCCGAACCGATCGCGCGAACGGTGCCCGCCGACTACCACGCGGCCATCGAGCGCTCGAAGCAGTACATTCGCGACGGCGACGTGTTCCAGGTGGTCGTGTCGCAGCGCTTCGACCACGAGATCACGGCCGATCCGATCGACGTCTACCGGGTGCTGCGCACGCTCAACCCCTCGCCGTATATGTACCTGCTCACGCTCGTCGACACCGCGGGGGAGCCGTACTCGATCGTCGGGTCGAGCCCGGAGGCGCTCGTGAAGGTGTCGAACCGCCGGGTGTACATGCACCCGATCGCCGGATCGAGGCCGCGCGGCGAGACACCGGAGGCCGACCTCGACCTCGCCACCGAGTTGCTCGAAGACCCGAAGGAGAAGGCCGAGCACCTCATGCTCGTCGACCTCGCCCGCAATGACCTGCAGAAGGTCTGCGAACCGGGCACCGTGGAGGTGACCGAGTTCATGCAGGTGGAGCGCTTCAGCCACATCATGCACCTCGTGTCGTCGGTGGAGGGCGACCTCACCCCGGAGGCGAGCTCGGTCGATGTGTTCCGCGCGACCTTTCCGGCCGGAACGCTCTCTGGCGCACCGAAACCGCGCGCGCTCGAGATCATCGATGAGCTCGAGCCGGCCCAGCGCGGCGTGTATGGGGGAGTCGTCGGCTACCTGGACTTCGCCGGGGATGCGGATCTCGCGATCGCGATCCGCACTGCGACGATCGTCGGCGGCCTCGCCCGGGTGCAGGCCGGCGCCGGCCTCGTCGCCGACTCCGACCCGGCCGCCGAGCACCAGGAGTCGCAGAACAAGGCGGCCGCGCCCCTGCGGGCCGTTGCCGTGGCCAACGCGATGCGCCGGGTGCCGTGAGCGCGCGCCGGCTCAAACTCATTCTCGTCTTTGGGGGTCTCGTGCTCGGCGCGTTCACGCTGCTCGCCTGGACGCAGCCGTGGTTCGACCTCATCCTCGTCGGTGGCCAGCGTCTCCCCGTGTCCGGCCAGTCGGCCGCTCCCGCGCTCTCCGCGCTTGGGCTCGCCTCTCTCGCACTGTTCGCCGCGCTGACCATCGCGGGCCGCGCGTTCCGCATCGCGCTCGGCGTGATCGAGGCGGGGATCGGCGTGCTCGTCGCGGTTACGGCGGTCGCCGCGCTGGGCGATCCGGTCGCGGCATCCGGGTCAGCATTGACGGATGCCACGGCGGTGAGCGGCGCGGAATCCCTCGCGGCCCTCGTCCAGTCCGCCGCCCCCACCGCCTGGCCCTCGCTGGCCGTCGCCGCTGGCGCCCTGGCCGCGGTCCTCGGAGTCCTCGTCGTGGTCACCTCCGGCCGCTGGCCGGGGCCGACGCGCAAGTACGAGTCGGCGCGAACGGATGAGGGCACCGCGGGCGCGTGGGACGCGCTGAGCGATGGGCACGACCCGACGGCACGCTGAGTGTCGGCAGCGTCCCGAGCCCGCCCGCTACAATTTCAAGGAGTACTAAAGCGAATGGAGCACGATGAGCATTGAGTCTGACCCCGGCCACGGTAACTCGCCGGCCGCCTGGACCGCTGTCATCATCATGCTGGTCGCTTTCACGATCGGCACCTTCGCCTTCTGGTTCGACATCGCCTGGCTCGTCGTCGCCTCGGCGGCGCTTGTCGTCGTCGGCGCGATCGTGGGGTTGATCCTCTCGCGGGTCGGCTACGGCGTCGGCGGCTCCAAGGTGACAACCAGGGCGCACAGCTAGAGTGCTCGACCAACTCGTAGCCGGAGCCCTGCAGGACGCTTCGGAGCGTCGTGCTGTTCGCAGCCTCGCCGAGGTGGAGCGTGCCGCGCTCGATCGCGCGCCCGCACTCGACGTGCTCGCCGCTCTCGCGCCGCGCGAGCGCGTGCACATCATCGCGGAGATCAAGCGGGCGAGCCCATCCCGCGGCCCGCTCGCCGAGATCGCCGACCCCGCTGCACTCGCCTCCGCGTACCAGTTGGGTGGCGCCAGCGCGATCAGCGTGCTCACGGAGGGGCGGCGTTTCGGCGGATCGCTCGAGGATCTCGAGGCCGTGCGGAACGCGGCATCCGTGCCCGTGCTGCGCAAGGACTTCATCGCCGAGGCGTACCAGGTGTACGAGGCGCGCGCCGCGGGAGCGGATCTCGTGCTGCTCATCGTGGCCGCGCTCGACGAGCGCACCCTGTCGGGCCTTTTCCGGCTCGTCAACGAGCTCGGGATGACCCCGCTCGTGGAGACCCACAGCGCGGAGGAGCTCGACCGGGCGCTCGACCTCGGCGCCGATGTCATCGGAGTCAACGCCCGCGACCTGAGCACCTTCGAGCTCGACCAGGACCTGTTCGGGCGGCTCGCCGACCAGATCCCGAGCGGCGTCATCCGCGTCGCCGAGTCGGCGGTGAAGACCCCGGCGGATGTCGCCCACTACCGCCGCGCTGGCGCCGACGTCGTGCTCGTGGGCGAGGCGCTGGTCACCGGCGGGGACCCCGTCACCACCCTCCGCGAATTCCTGGCTGCGTGATGGTCGCCCTCCGCGACGAGTTCGGACCGTACTTCGGGCAGTACGGCGGCCGTTTCGTGCCCGAGTCGCTCATCGCGGCCCTCGACGAGCTGGATGCCGCATACACGGCGGCCAAGACCGACCCCGCATTCCAGGCCGAGCTGGCCCATCTGCACGCGACCTACACCGGACGACCGAGCATCGTCACGGAGGTTCCACGGTTCGCCGAGCACGCCGGGGGAGCCAGGATCATCCTCAAGCGCGAGGACCTCAACCACACCGGTTCGCACAAGATCAACAACGTGCTCGGGCAGGCGCTGCTCGCAAAACGGCTCGGCAAGACCCGCCTGATCGCGGAAACCGGCGCGGGCCAGCACGGCGTGGCGACGGCGACCGCCGCTGCGCTGTTCGGCATGGAGTGCGTGGTTTACATGGGCGAGGTCGACACGGAGCGCCAGGCGCTCAACGTCGCGCGGATGCGGCTGCTCGGCGCCGAGGTGATCCCGGTGAAGACCGGGTCCCGCACCCTGAAGGATGCGATCAACGACGCCCTTCGAGACTGGGTTTCGAGCGTCGACAGCACCCACTACGTGCTCGGCACGGTCGCGGGACCGCATCCGTTCCCCGTGATGGTGCGTGATTTCCACAAGATCATCGGCGAGGAGGCGCGCCAGCAGGTGCTCGACCTCACCGGCAGGCTTCCCGATGCCGTCACCGCGTGCGTGGGCGGCGGCAGCAACGCAATCGGCATCTTCCACGCCTTCCTCGATGATCCGGATGTCGCGCTCTACGGCTACGAGGCGGCGGGTGATGGCCACCTCACCGAGAAGCACGCCGCAACGATCACCCGCGGGCGCCCTGGCGTGCTCCACGGCGCACGCAGCTACCTGCTGCAGGACGAGGACGGCCAGACGATCGAATCGCACTCCATCTCGGCCGGCCTCGACTACCCTGGGGTCGGTCCCGAGCACGCCTGGCTCAACGACATCGGCCGGGCGACCTACCTGCCGATCACCGACGACGAGGCGATGCAGGCCTTCCGGCTGCTGAGCCGCACCGAGGGCATCATCCCGGCGATCGAGTCCGCCCACGCCCTCGCCGGCACGATCAAGCTCGGCCGGGAGCTCGGGCCAGACGCGATAATCCTCGTGAACCTGAGCGGTCGCGGTGACAAGGACATGGAGACCGCCGGCAAGTATTTCGACATCCTCGACACGGCCGCCCTCGCGGTCGAAGACGTCTCCCCGCTCGAGCCCGCGACGCCGGAGACCGAGCGTTGAGTGCCGTCGAACGGGTCATCGCCGAGCGGAAGGCCGCGGGCTCGGGCGCCCTCGTCGGCTACCTGCCCGTCGGCTTCCCCGACCTCGCCACGAGCATCGACGCGGCCGTCGCCCTGGCGGAGAACGGCGTCGACGTCATCGAGCTCGGCCTACCGTACTCCGACCCCGTCATGGACGGCACGGCCATTCAGCGAGCCACGCAGGCCGCCCTCGCCGGTGGGTTCAGGCTCGCGCATGGCTTCGAGGCGGTTGCTGCGATCACCGCCCGCGTGAGTGCGCCCGTGCTCGTGATGACCTACTGGAACCCGGTGCTGCAGTATGGCATCGACCGCTTCGCCGACGACCTGCTGGCCGTCGGCGGGGCCGGCCTCATCACGCCCGACCTCGTGCCGGACGAGGCCGCCGAATGGGTCGCGGTATCCGATCGCACCGGGCTCGATCGCGTGTTCCTCGCGGCGCCATC
>JAODAU010000416.1 GCA_025463615.1 Microbacteriaceae bacterium
TACCACGACGCCTTGGTCTCGGTGCCGCTCGCCAGCGCGATCACGGTGGTGCCGGTGTCGGTGGTGTTGTGCAGCAGCACCCAGCCCGAGTGCTCCAGCACGGCGACGAGCGACTGCGCCACCTGCGACGGGTCGGTGGTCGGCGTGAGCGTGATCGTGCGCAGCACGCCCCACGCGTCGCCCGCCTTGCCCGTGTTGGTGACGAGCACCGAGTGATTGTCCACGTAGACGATCGAGCTCGGGATGATGAGGTCGTCGATCGCGTCGGCGAGCCGCTCGGTCTCCTTCTGCGCCGAGGCGGCGGTGAGCGGCGGCGCGACGGTCGGGCGCAGGGCCGGGTCGGCGATGGTCGCGCTCGGCGTGGGGGTCGGGCTGCCGCTCGACGACGGCTTCGGCATGCAGCCCGTGAGCAGCAGGGCGGCGAGCACCACGGACGCCGCGGCGGCGAGAACGCGGCCCCTAAGCACGCGCACCCACGGCCCGGTCGGCGAAGCCCGCGCGCCGGGCCCGCGCGAACGCGTCGGGCAGCGCGGCGAGGAAGCGGTCGACGTCCTCCTCGGTGGTCGTGTGGCCGACGGTGATCCGCAGCGCGCCGCGCGCCTCCTCGGGCGGGATTCCCATGCCCAGCAGCACGTGCGAGAGCTCGGGGATGCCGGCCCGGCAGGCGGAGCCGGTCGAGACGGAGACGCCGGCGGCATCCAGCAGGAAGAGCAGGGAGTCGCCCTCGCAGCCGGGGAACGTGAAGTGCGCGTTGTTGTCGAGGCGGCTCTCGCGGTCGCCACGAAGTTGCGCGTCGGGCACCGCCGCGAGCACGCCGTCGATCACGCGGTCGCGGAGGGCGGCGAGGTCGGGCGCGGGGTGGGCAGCGGCGACGCCGAACGCGATCGCGGCGGGGGCATCCTGGGTGCCGGAGCGCACGTCGCGCTGCTGGCCTCCGCCGTGGATGAGCGGCACGACCTCGCTCGACCGCGCGAGCACCAGCGCGCCGATGCCGAGCGGCCCACCGATCTTGTGCGCCGAGACGCTGAGCGCGGCGAGCCCGGACGACGCGAAGTCGATGGGCACGTGGCGGTAGGCCGAGATCGCGTCGACGTGCACGGGCACACCGTGGCCGGCGGCAAGCGCGACGACCTCCTCGATGGGCTGGAGGGTGCCCACCTCGTTGTTGGCCATCAGCAGGGTGACGAGCGCGACATCCCCGTGGGTCTCGAGCGCCTCGGCGAGGGCGTCGAGGCGGATACGCCCGGTGCCGTCGACGGGGATCCACTCGATCACCGCGCCCTCGGAGCGCTCCAGCCACTCGACCGTGTCGATCGTCGCGTGGTGCTCGCCGAGCGGCACGAGGATGCGGTTGGCCCCGATCGCCGCCCGCCGCGCCCAGAACAAGCCCTTGATTGCAAGGTTCACGCTCTCGGTTCCGCCCGAGGTGAAGACGACCTCGATCGGCTCGCAGCCGAGGGATCCGGCGACGCGCTCACGAGCCTCCTCGAGCAGCCGCTTCGCGTTCTGCCCCTGGCTGTGGATGGATGACGGGTTACCCACAATCGCCAGTGCGTCGGTGTACGCGGCGATCGCCTCCGGCAGCATGGGAGTGGTCGCCGCATGGTCCAGGTAGACGGGCAACGGAGACTCCGAAGGGCGAGGGAAGGGAATGGGCGTGTAACAAGCGCGAATTACGCAGTCATTACTCTAGAACGCGTGCCTGAGACTGACCCGCTGACCAACCTGGGCGTGCGCCCCACGCCCGACGGCGGAGAGATCCGCGTCTGGTCGGCGAGCGCGACGGCGATGGACCTCTGCATCTTCGACGAGCGTGACGCCACCTGGGTGGCCGAGACCGTGCCGCTGCAGAAGGATGCCGCCAACGTCTGGTCCGCCCGCAGCCCCCTCCTCGTCCCGGGCGTGCGCTACTCGCTGAAGGCCGCCGGCCCCAAGGGACCGACCCATAGATTCAACCCGGCCGTCAACCTCATCGACCCGTATGCGCGTGGCCTCGCCCGCACCGCGAACGGCGAGTGGCGCTCCTACGTGCAGGACGACGCGTTCGACTGGGCGGGGGTGGCGAAGCCGAACACCCCGCTCGACCACACCGTGATCTACGAGGCGCACGCGCGCGGGATCTCCAAGCTCAACCCGGCCGTGCCCGAGGAGCTCCGCGGCACGTACGCCGGGCTCGCCCACGAGACCGCGATCGGCTACCTCAAGGACCTCGGGGTGACGGCGATCGAGCTGCTGCCCGTGCACCAGTTCGTGAGCGAGCAGCGGCTCATCAAGCAGGGCCTGCGCAACTACTGGGGCTACAACACCCTCAACTTCTTCACGCCGCACGCCGCGTACGCCTCGAAGGAGGCGCAGTTCGGCGGCACGGGCGCCGTGCTGCGCGAGTTCAAGGGCATGGTGAAGCTGCTGCACGAGGCCGGGCTCGAAGTCATCCTCGACGTGGTCTACAACCACACCGCGGAGGAGGGCCGCGACGGCCCCACCACCTCGCTGCGCGGCCTCGACAACGCCAACTACTACCGGCAGGACGCCAAGGGCAACTACATCGACGTGACCGGATGCGGCAACACGGTCAACTTCGCCCAGCCCGTCGCCCAGCGGCTCGTGCTCGACTCGCTGCGCTACTGGGCCAACGAGGTGCAGGTCGACGGATTCCGGTTCGACCTCGCCGCGACGCTGGGGCGCGACGCGAACGTGAACTTCGACCCGAAGCATCCACTGCTCGAGGCGATCATCGACGACCCGCAGCTGCAGGGCGTGAAGATGATCGCCGAGCCGTGGGACGTGGGGATGGGCGGCTGGCAGGTCGGCAACTTCGAGCGCGGCTGGTCCGAGTGGAACGACGACTACCGCGACCGGGTGCGCAACTTCTGGCTCACCGACATCGGCGCCTCGCGCGCGAACGGGGTCGCGCCGATCGGCATCGGGCCGCTGGCATCCAAGCTGTCGGGGTCTGCGGGGGTGTTCTCGCAGGAGCGTGGGCCACTGGCATCCGTCAACTTCGTCACGGCGCACGACGGGTTCACGCTGGCCGACCTCACCGCGTACAACCAGAAGCACAACCTCGGCAACGGCGAGAACAACCGCGACGGCACGAACGACAACCACTCCTTCAACTACGGCGTGGAGGGACCGACGCACGACGCCGCCATCCTCGCGGCGCGGGAGAAGGCCACGCGCAACCTCCTCGGCACGCTGCTGCTCTCGGCCGGCCTGCCGATGATCACGGCCGGCGACGAGTTCGGCCGCAGCCAGCGCGGCAACAACAACGCCTATTGCCACGACAGCGAGCTCACCTGGCTGCCGTGGGAGCACGAGGACTGGCAGGACGAGCTGCTGCTGGTCTCGCAGAAGCTGCTGCGGCTGCGCCGCGAGAACCCGGCGCTGCGGCCGGTGCGGTTCGGAAAGTTCGGTGAGACGGTGCCGAGCGCCAGCCAGATGGACTGGTACAACAAAGAGGGCCTCTCCATGTCCATCAAGGACTGGGACTCCCCCACGCAGCGCACGCTGCAGTACCTCGCGGCGTCGACCCCCGAGTTCGAGGAGTTCAACCGCATCCTGCTCATCGTGCACGGCCTGGAGGCGCCCGAGACGGTCTGCCTGCCCGAGCACCAGGGCGTCGAGTCGTACGAACTGCTGTGGAACAGCGCGGATGACCACGCCCCCACCGCCATCCACGCCCCGGGCACCGAGCTGGTGCTGGCCCCCACCTCGATGCAGTTGTTCCGGGCGAACTGATGGCGGGGACGCCCGCCACGGTCGCGCTCACCGCCCTCGGGATCCCGTTCGTCGAGCACGAGTACGCGCACGACGCGAACACCACGAGCTTCGGTCTCGAGGCTGCCGAGGTGCTCGGTGCCGACCCCGACCGGGTGTTCAAGACCCTGCTGGCGGATGCCGACGGCACGCTCGTCGTCGGGATCGTGCCGGTGAGCGGCAAGCTCGACCTCAAGGCGCTCGCCCTCGCCGTGGGCGCCAAGAAGGCGGAGATGGCGGACCCGAAACTCGCCGAACGCAGGACGGGTTACGTGGTCGGCGGCATCAGCCCGATCGGGCAGAAGACGCGGCTCGACACCGTTCTCGACGAGACCGCGGAGCTGTTCGACACCATCCTCGTGAGCGGCGGGCGCCGCGGCTTCGACATCGAGCTCTCGCCCGCCGACCTGGTGCGGGCGACGGGCGCGACCATCGCGGCGATCGCCCGCGACTAGCGCGCGCTCCGCCTCCGCTCGACGGCCGCGCGCGCCAGCATCACGCCCGCGTACAGGAACAGCAGCACTGCGACCGCGGGGATGAGCCACCGGCCGCCCGCGCTGCCCATCGCCGTGTTCACCCAGCCGAGCAGCGGGATGCTGTACCAGAGCACCCCGCGCACCTGGGCGGATGAGACGGGCGCGGCATCCGGCAGGTCGTTGTTGTCTCCCCTGGTCACGAATGTGGTGCGGCCGAGGGTGTCCGTCGAGCGCGACACCACCCGGTGGCTCACGACCGCGGGCTCGCCGGGCGAGAGCTGGTAGGTCACGACCTGGCCGACCCGGATGTCGTCGATCGGCACCGGCCGGATCACGATCAGCGTGCCCGGCGGCAACCCCGGCTCCATCGACCGCGTGAGCACCGTGAGCGCGGTGCCGCCGGCGACGCGCGGCACGACCGCGGTGAGAGCGACGATCGCCAGCACGGCCACCAGCACGACGACGCTGAACGAGAGGCCGAGGTAGTGCCCGAACGACCGCTCGACGCTGCGGGCGCGATGCCGCTCGGCGGCGACTGCGGTCATCGCTCACCCCCGGCCCGACCGGACCGCAGACCGAGGCCCAACGCGACGGCGAACGCGGCCGCCGCCAGCGCCAGGAGCGGGAGCCCGGCGCCGGTGAAGGCGAGGGAGGGTGCGCTCGCTCGGCCGGTGCCGAGGGGCACGGCGGTGGCATCCGCCGGACACGCGGCGGGCGCAGCCCCGCCCGGGTCGCTCATGCTCACCAGCAGCGACATGTCGAGCGACTCGTTCTGGGCGACCCGGCCCGGCACGTTGGCCATGCTGATCGTCACGGTGAGCGGCATCCGCGCCGCCGGAGCCACCCGCGGCATGCTCAGCAGGAGTGCGCAGCCCGTGTCGAGCGTATGAGCGGACATGGCTCCCGATGCCGCCACACTGATCTGGAGCGCCCGCCCGATGGACGGGGTCGCGCTGCGGGCCAGGGTGGCCAGCTGCATCCGCGCCTCCGACCCCGTCGCGTTGTCGACCCACAGCGTGCGCGTCACCGAGTCGCCCGGCACGAGCGCGCCGACCCCGTCGAACAGGGCGGCGGGCAGCGCGGGCGCGAACGTGACTCCGTCGCTGCTGACGAGGATGTCCCCCGCGGCCCGCGCGGGCGCCGGCGCCGCGAACAGGGCGACGGCGACCACCGCGGCACCCGCTGCACCCACCCGGCCGGCGC